>JAOZKP010000005.1:17832-26076 GCA_029935295.1 bacterium
ACTATGCAGCCCGCCTTAATCGTTAAAGAAGCCCTTAAGCTTCTGCGGGCGTCAATTCCCGCTACGATTGAAATTCACTCTGATATAGTTTCTCGTGAGACAATCAAGGCAGATCCGACACAGATTCATCAGGTTGTGATGAATCTGTGTACTAATGCCTTTCATGCCATGCGTGAGGCCGGAGGGGTATTGAGAGTTGAACTGGTCGATGTTCAGGTTAGTGATGGCAATATGATTCCCGGCTTGAATCTGACTCCCGGATCTTATTTGCGGCTTGAAGTCAGTGATACCGGTTATGGTATGAGCAAGGAGACGCAGGGGAAAATTTTTATGCCCTATTTTACCACCAAGGTTTCCGGCGATGGTACCGGGTTGGGGCTGGCGGTTGTGCATGGAATTATAGAAAATTGCGGCGGGACAATTACGGTTTACAGTGAAGTTGACGAAGGTACGGTTTTTCGGGTTTATCTACCAACCATTCATGATGATCTGTCTAAGAATAGTGAGGCCGCAGGTTCACTGACGCCACCCCGTGGTCGCGGTGAAATGATTATGGTGGTTGATGATGAGAAACATATGGTCGAAGTTTATGAGGAAGTTTTAAAGGAGTATGGTTACCGGGTAGCTGTATTTCAGAATGGCAACGATGCCTATGATGCATTTAAAGAAGCCCCGAAAAAAATTGACCTGCTACTTTCTGATATGGCTATGCCGGGAATGAATGGTAAAGATCTGGTTAAAAAGGTGTTGGCCCTGCGGCCGGATTTGCCGGTGATCATTAATACCGGTTTTAGTGCACTTTTAGGCCGAGAGGAGGCTTTAGCTCTCGGCATTGCTGAATATTTGCAAAAACCTATATCCCTGAATGAGATTTTGCGCACCATACACCATTTGTTGACTGAAGGATGATGATTTGCTGGTTCATTAATATAAACTTCCGGCCGGCAGGTTTAAGGTTTTACCTCAATGAAAGGTTTAACTATGTATAAGTCAAACATTCACCCAGCTTTTCTACTTGTATCATTACTTATTTTATTGCTTTCATTTCAGATCGAAATGGCGATGGCAGAAAAATCAGTTTTTGAAATGTCAATTGAAGAGCTCGGTAATATAGATATTTCCATTGCAACGCGAAAAAACCAATCAATCAATGATGCTCCCGGTATCATAACAGTTATAACCCGGTCGGAAATCTTTAATCAAAATCCACGCAATTTATCAGATATCCTTAATCTTGTTCCCGGTTTTAATGTTGTTGTGGAGAGTCTTAATGCCTCTCTGATACAATTACGGGCAACCGGCAATCGTCAGGATAGTGTTCTGCTTTTGCTGGATGGTCATAGATTGAATAACGAGCTTTTTGGAGGGATCAGTTATGTAATAAATGACATTCCCGTGGAGCTCGTTGAACGTATCGAGATTATTAGAGGGCCCGGATCGGCAATTTACGGTTCAAACGCATTCGAAGCAGTCATAAATGTGATTACTATTCCTGACAATTATCAGGTAGGTAAAAATTCATCATTGTATGGCAGATACGGCAGCGATAACAGTCTGCATGGTGGAATAATCGTAAAAAACAGATTCAATGATTTTAATGTTGTTGCCAGTATTGCCGGAGATAACAGTGATGGGCCGACAGATGATTATACGGACAAAGCTGCCATTAGCGGTGAGCTGAATTATGATCAGGAAATTTATAATTTCTATACCAATATAAATTACGGTAATTTTACGGTGATGGCGTTTTACGATAAGGAAAATGTCGGTCCTTATATAGGTATCTGGAAATATCTTAATGAACGCACTGACCGGACTTACGAAACTATGGCTTTTGAGGGTAGGGGTGATTTTGATTTTAATGATTATGGTAACATTACTGCCCGTGTCTACTACAATCGGTTTGAATATGATTGTTTATGGGAAAACTTGCCGCCTGAGGTAAAATCTCCCAATGGTTTTCTGAAGAATCCTTCCGCCAAGGATTCAAGATTTGGCTCTGAATTGTGTTATAAAAAGACATTTTTTGAAAAACATCAAATTATGATAGGTGGAAATTTTGATCAGATAAAGCTTTTTGACTCTAGCCTTAAGCAGACAGATAGCCATAACCCTTACGAAATGGTTGATATTCCTGGTAGTTGGATAGATGAGGATCGTAATTATCACTATTCATTTTATGGTCAGGATCAGTTGGATTTATTTGATGAGTATAAACTGACTGTAGGTTTCAGGTTTGATGATTACAGTAAGTACGGCAGTTCTTTGAGCCCGAGAGTCGGCCTGGTGAAATCGTTGGGGGTGTGGGGTGATATTAAATTGCTCTATGGTCGATCTTTCAGGGCCCCCTCATATTATGAATCTAATACTAATGCAAATGGTGGTCTGATTCCGAATGATAATGTAGATGCCGAGCGCCTTGAAAGTTTTGAAGTTGAATACTCATATATAGGATCAACTTTCTCCGGTAATCTGAATGCTTACTATACAAAAATCAAGGATCTCATAGGTACCGCCCGGGTAGCTGGAGGCTATACTAAAACCAACCTGGGTGAGGTTAAAAGTTTTGGTATAGAAACTGAAATAAGAAAGTCATTTTTTAATGATCATCATAGCTTAAGGGTTAATGGTTATTTGAATCACTCTGTGGATGGTGACAATGAACATATAAAGCGAGTGCCAAATTATGGTTTTAATTGTATCTTAGATGATCTTTGGAGTGAATGTTTAAGCTCAAATATACAGTTCAGGTATACCGGCCGGATGAAGAAAGAGAGTATTCTCGACCGTAATGGAGAGTATTTGGCCTTTGATGATCTATCCAGTACGGTGACCGTAAATGTTTCCCTGATTTATGATTTCGGTGACCTCGCCTTTAAAACCTCAATTTATAATCTTTTTGATGAAAATCTGAACTCTCCGGCAACCTCAACCCTGAACAGTGAAGGCAATCCCCTCCAGGATTACCCTTATAATCGTCGTTTTCTGATGGCTGGTTTTGAATATAACTTTTAGAAAATGACCTGATAAGAGAACTTATACGTGTGTCTGGCAGTAACTTTTTTAGTTGCGGGAGTAATTACCGCATCAGTAACTTAAGGCAAATTTATTTTTGAGGGATTTTGATTTGCGGTGGCTGATACTTTGGAGTCTGGTTTTTTCTGTATTCTCTTCCGGGGTTGTGTTTGCCGGAGAGAGCGGATCATTGCCGTCAGTATTTCAGATGAGCGTTGAAGAACTCTGTAATATCGAGGTGATCAGCAGCAGTAAGCGGGTGCAGTCTCAGCTTGAGAGCCCGTCTGTGGTCCAGGTTTTAACCTGTGAAGACATCGCTATGCTTGATTTTAATACTTTGGAGGAGTGTCTCGAGTATGTGGTCGGGATCTCTTCAATTAATGGTGAGGGCAACATTTTCACAACTACAACCATTCGTGGCAATACCCTAGTAAATTATAATACCAATACCCTGTTACTCTTTGATTCAATTCCGGTTTACAGCCCTTATCACGGAAGTTTTGATTTCAGTTTTATTCCGCTGGCGGCAGTTGACCGGGTTGAGATTGTCAAAGGGGCCAATTCGGTACTTTACGGATCCAACGCCATCAATGCTGTGATTAACGTAATCAGTAAAAGGGCAAAAACTGACAAACCGGTTCAGTTTCAGGCTGGCGCCCGCTACGGCAGTTATCAGAGCGGTCATTCTCAAGGGGCTTTGCTGGCGCAGAAGAGTGATTGGGAGATCGATCTCTTCGGAGATTTCACCAAAGCTGATGGTGAGCGTTTGCAAATTAAGGATGAAGCCGGCCGCCGGCTCAGCTATCGTAAAGACCTGGAAACCCACTCTGCGGTTGCTAAAATATCCTATAAAGAGCTGACTCTGCACCTGCAGGATTATCGCCGACAGATTGATAACTATCGTACCCGTGATTTTTCTCTATCTCAGGCTAACGATGAAGATGCCCGTTTGGTCAATCTTGATTTATGCCATGCTTTCAATGAAAAATACAGTTTGCATCTGCGGGCCAGTTATTACGAGTGGGAGTTGACAAAATCGTACAGCTCGAAATTTGATCATACTCTGGCAGATTATGATTGGGATTATGAAGGTGATATCTGGTCGGGTGAACTCGAATTTTCATTTTCTTTCAATCCTGACTGGCAGAATATAATCGGCTGCTGTGGTTCCCGGTCAAATGCCCGGCGTTATAAAGAGAATGTCGGAGATTATGATATTGGCAAGCATGATGAACCTGTCTATGACGGAGCCCTCTACCTGAACGGCAGTTGTCAGCTGGTTCCAGATCTTGATCTGATCTATGGCGGGCGTTACTACTATTCGACTTATCATTGTGGCCTTGGCGATAAAGATATCTCCGACAACAATCTTTCGACCAGGTTTGGCCTGGTTTATCAGATCAGGGAAGATGTTTTTGTGAAACTTCTTTATGGCGAATCTTTTCGGATTCCGACCTTTTTTGAAAAACAGGTCGCGTCTAAAACCGTTCTCGGCAATCCGCAGCTGGCTCCTGAAGAGAGTGTTTCGTATGATCTGGTTTTAAGCTCTCTCTTTTTCTGGGGGCGCTTAGAGCTTGATTTTTATCATATGAGAATTGATGATAAGATTACCCGGGTGCCGGTGGCTGACGGCAAACAGCAGAATCGCAACGTTGGCACCTATAAATTCAGCGGTGTTGAGCTGAACAGCCGTTTTAATTACGGCGACTTTCAGGGTTTTGCCAGTTATGCTTACTGCTATGGTGAGGATGATGAGAGCGGCGATGAACTCGATCTGACATATAACCATATGCTAACTCTCGCTGGCCGTTACCGGTTTAATGAAAAACTTGATTTGCGGCTCTCTTCCAAATATTTGAGCAGTTGGGGGGCAGCTGATGATTATATTGTGGTTAACAGTGGCTTCAGTTATCGACCCTGGTCTGATAACGGTTGGGAGCTGACCTGTAAGGTTGATAATCTTTTCGGGACGACGATTGAACTTCCCGAAATTGCCCGGCAGAATGAGGCGGTCAAAACAATTCCTAAAAGTTCAGAACCTTATTATTATATTGGTGTAAGTTATTCTTATTGAATGGATTTAACCGGTACTATTTAGTGAAACAAGAATTTTTTATAAAACATAAAGATAAGCATCCCGGTTCGGCATCGGTGCAGTTTGCGCTGGTTATGCTTATGCTCTGTGTTCTTTTTCTGTTCGGGTCCGCTGCGCACATCTTCGCTGCTGATAATCCGCAGCGGGAACAGATCGAAGCTGGACTGATCTATAAATTTATCTCGTTTATCGAATGGCCGGAAAAAGTTTCTGGTGAGAATAAAGAATCAGTATCAAGAGTTGATCTGGAAGGTGATCAGCCGTTAGTGATCGGGGTTTTGGGCAACGATCGCCTGATTAAGGCATTCACGCCGGTAATTGGTCGTTTGGTGAAAAAGGGACGCAAGTTGGTGGTTGAAAAAATAAGTCCCGATGCCCAACTGCCAGTTCTGGAAAGGTGCCAGATCCTTTATCTGGCAGCGACTAGCAAAACCGAAATGCTGGCACTGTTGGCTCAGGTGAAAAAAATCCAAGTAGTGACTGTTAGTGATATGGAAAATTTTGTCGATCTTGGAGGTGTGATCGGTTTCAGTGAACAGCAGGGGCGCATGAAGTTTTCAATTAACAACCGGGTTGCACGTGCGAGCGGGATCTATATCAACGCTAAGTTGATGCGGGTCGCAGTGCGGGTGGTTGGAGTTGAAGATGATAAGTAAATTGTCTTATTTTATTAATCGTTTGTCACTGCGCGGTAAACTGCTGCTGGTGACGATGGCGGTTGCCGGTTTTGCTATTCTGGTTGCCAGCAGCGCTTTTGTTGCCTTTCAGTGGTATAGTTTTCGTGAAGTGACCGTTGCTCGTCAGGCGGATCAATTAAGCCTTGTGGCTAAAAACGTAACCGCATCAATCACTTTTGATGACGCCCTTGATGCTCGAGAAGTTTTGTCATCGTTTGCAGTGATTAAATCAATTACCAATGTTTGGCTTTTTGATAAAAATCACCGTCTGTTTGCTGAATGGCAGCGTGACCCTGAAAAAAATGAACCAGTGCCTGAATGCCCCGACTATACCGGGCATCGTTTTCTTCAGGGAACTTTGTTGAGTGTGAAACCGATTGTGCTTGAATCGGGGATTCATAGGAGTTACCTCGGGACTCTGGTGGTTCGTTCCAATATGGACGAGTTACGGCGCTACCTCAATCAGAATATTCTGGCGGTTGTGGCGATGATGATTATCACTTTTTTTCTGACCTGGTTTTTATCAAACCGTTTGCGGGGGATTATTTTAAAATCGATCGAGAATCTCTCCACCACGATGCGCCAAATCACAGAAAAAAGAGATTACAGTCAGCGGGCTCAGGTTTGGGGTGACGATGAGTTAGGTTTGATGACCGGTTACTTCAATGACATGCTGATCGAGATTGAGAGTCGGGACCTGCTTTTACACGATAATGTTGCCAGCCTTGAGGCTCGAGAGCAGGAGCTTAATGAATTGCGTAACTACCTTGAGAACGTTATCAATTCCATGCCCTCAATTCTGGTTGGCATTGATCCTGAAGGTGAGGTGACGCAATGGAATTTTGAAGCGGAAAAGGTCAGTGGGATCAAGAAAAATGAGGCAGTTGGTCGTACTCTTGATGATCTCCTGCCCGAGTTTCAGGCGGAGATGGCAGATATCCGTGAAACGATTGCCCGACGGGAAGTGAAGACCAGTAACAAAGTAGTTCAGGGTCGTGAAGGTGAAGTAAAATACAACGACATTACAATCTATCCTCTGGTTGCCAACGGCATTAGCGGGGCCGTGGTCCGGGTCGATGATGTGACCGAAAAAGTACGACTTGAGAATATGATGGTTCAGACTGAGAAGATGATGTCGGTCGGGGGCCTGGCAGCGGGGATGGCGCATGAAATTAACAACCCGTTGGGGATTATGATGCAGGCCTGCCAGAATATTGTCCGGCGGCTGTCGCCGGATCTTAAGGCCAATCAGCGGGTTGCCGATGGACTTGAGGTTCCAATTGATAAGATTCTGGAATATTGTGAGAAACGCAATATTCTGGTTATGGTTAATGATATCGGTGAAGCCGGTGAACGTGCGGCTCGGATTGTCACAAACATGCTCCAGTTCAGTCGTGGTGGTGAAGCTCGCTTTGAAGCCGCTGATCTCTCTGAGCTCTTGGATAAAAGTGTTGAACTGGCGGCGAATGATTATGACTTGAAAAAGAAATATGATTTTCGACATATTGAAATCGTTCGCGAATATGATGAGAATCTACCGCAGGTTTCGGTGGTTAAGACTGAAATTGAACAGGTTTTTTTAAATTTGTTAAAGAACTCGGCTCAGGCTCTGGCCTCAGTTGATAATGGTACTAAATCACAAATTGCTCTGCGCATTACGCGAGAGGATGGTTTTCTCCGGGTTGAGGTTCAGGACAATGGCCCCGGAATGTCGGACGCGGTGCGTAAACGGGTTTTTGAGCCTTTTTTTACGACAAAATCGCCCGGGCTCGGAACCGGGCTTGGACTATCAGTTTCGTATATGATAGTTACCAATAATCATAAAGGGACGATTGAGGTTGAAATGCTACACGCGGGTGGAACCTGTTTCATTCTGCGTCTGCCGATATTGAACTGATACAGATCAAATTTTTGCACTCAAAAGTGTTCCTGAAAAAATCAGGATAATAACCTGTAAAGTCATAACCTTTTCATAGGTTGGTGGATAGTATGCTTGATGGAAATATCAGCGTTCTGGTTATCGATGATGAACCGGGGATCCTGGCAAATCTTGAGGCTTTTTTCGAGGATGAAGGTTTTGTTGTTATGGTTGCTGAAACCGGAGAAATTGCGGTTTCAATTCTACTTAATGAGCCAGTTGATGTTGCCATCGTTGATATGCGGTTGCCCGGCATTGATGGTAACGAAGTAATTCGTCAGTCTCTGGCCGCGGAATTAAAGACAAAATTCATCATCCATACCGGCAGTAATGAATACCGGGTGCCGGCCGATTTTTTAAGCTTTGGTATAAGTCGGGAAAATGTTTTTTTGAAGCCGGTCAAAGATATGAGAGCTCTGTCTCAAGCAGTGCGTGATTTAATGACGCAAAAGGAGAAGGCATAAGCCGGTTTTCCGCAATAAATTTAGGAGTTGTGAAGAAATAAACTTTACAATATTGCGTAGGATTTTTTGTCATAA
>JAOZKP010000369.1 GCA_029935295.1 bacterium
ATATTACAGGAAGTCATGCAATAATAATTTCAGTGTACTAACTCGTGAAAGGGTTTTGATGAAAATCATGAATCTCTATAGATGGCCGGGCTGCTTTTCAGAAAAGTAGGCTGGCCATTTTGTTTACAGGATAAAAATTAAGCTGGAACGGAAGTTTGAAAGTTGAAATTAACCATTTCAAATTTTATGGTTGAATAAAATAATAAGCAACATCCTGGGGTTGGCATTGTTCCTTGTTGTGGTCTTGGTGTGACCTGACAAACGTATAATAAACAGGAAAATAATTATGAGAGAAAAAAACAGTTTTTTAAAATTCACTCAATCGCGGGTGATTATTTTACTGATTGCACTTGGCGTTAGTATCATTATTCTTGATGTTGCTGTCTCCTACCAAAGTTTTAATGTCCGAGCGGAACAGGTTCGGGCTGATTATATTTCCCGACAGAAAAAGATGGTTAAACAGGAAGTTTTTCGTGTTGTTTCCATGATTAACTATGAAAAAGCCCAAAGTGAGGTGATCACAAGGGAGAAGATAAAGTTCAGAATTTATAAAGCATATGCAACTATTCAGGAAATCTATCAGCAGAATAAAACCACCAAAAGCAAAGCTGATATTAAACAGTTGATCATAGATGCCTTACGGCCTATTCGTTTTGCCGAGGGAAGCGGGTATTATTTTATCACTCGCCTAGATGGTATTAATATACTCTTTGCCGACAGGCCAGAGAAAGAGGGTACAGACTTTCTGAATGTGCAGGATACACAGGGTAAATATGTCAATAAAGATATGATTAAACTCTTAAAACAAGCCGGTGAAGGCTTTTATGAATATAACTGGACAAAGCCGAATGCTAAAGGAAATAACTATAAAAAAATATCTTTCATCAAACTATTTGAGCCCTACGACTGGTTTATCGGTACGGGTTTGTATGTAGATGATATTGAGGCTCAAATTAAATCAGATCTATTGTCATCTATCAGCAGAATACAGTTTGGCAAAGAAGGATATATTTTTGTCAACCGCTTAAACGGAGATGCCCTGGTTTCAAATGGAAAGTGCTTTAGCGGAACCCAAAAACTTTGGCAGGTTTTCAACAAAAACCCAGAACAGATGAAAGCTGTTTTTGAAAAAGAGTACAAAGCCGCCGCAACACCGGAGGGTGACTACATTTACTATTCATGGATCAAGTTAAGCGATCCCAACCATGAAGCACCCAAAACCTCTTTTATTTTTGGTATTCCCGATCTGCAATGGCTTGTCGGTGCCGGTGTCTATCTTGATGATGTGGAAACCGAAATCGCCGTGATGAATACTAAATTAGATAATCAGATTAAAAATAAAATACTCTCTTTTGCTCTGATTGTGATCGGGGTAATCACTCTTCTTATCATTTTTTTAAGCCGTGTGAATGTCAGACTTAAAAATGATCTCGACTTATTCATCACTTTTTTTGATAGGGCGGCCCACTCTGATAAAGAGATCGATCGGAATCTGCTTCAATTTTCAGAATTTGACCGAATAGCGGAAAGTGCAAACAAGATGCTACAGGATAAGAGTACTGTCCAGCAGGATCTTCTAAATGAAAGAGCGTCACTCCGGGAAAGTGAAGAAAAATATCGGACACTTGCCAATGAATCTCCCGATCTTCGTTATCGGGTGGATAATGATGGAAAGCTTGTTTTTGTCTCTCAGTCATTTCATAAAATGACTGGTTATACAGTAGAAGAAGCTATTGGCATGGAAATTATAGAGTTTTATGCAAATCCTGAAGAGAGGATTCTCTTTTTAGAGAGTCTGCAAAAAGAAGGATTTGTTAGTGATTTCGTTGTGCAACTACAAAGAAAAGATGGTTCTAATGGGTGGGCTTCTGTAAATACACAACTCTATAAAGGACCGGACGGCAATATTCTTGGTGTAGATGGGGTTGTTAGGGATGTAACTGAACATATCTTGGCAGAGCAAAAACTGCGTCTGAGTGAAGAGAAATATAGATCATTGACCGATGATGTTCTTGATAGTTCATCAGTTGGCATATTTATTCTGGACTCCGATTTCAGGATTGTATGGGTGAATCAATCTACGGAAGAGTACTTTGGTTTAAAAAGGAATGAGATTGTAGGAAAGGATAAAAGGCAGCTAATTCGTGAAAAAATCGAGGATATCTTTGAGAACCCAGATGATTTTGAAAATAAAGTATTCACCACTTATGATGACAATACCTATGTCGAGCGTTTTGAGTGCCATATCCTAGCTGATGGTGAGCGTGAAGAACGTTGGCTTGAGCATCGAAGCCAGCCCATTCAATCAGGGCTTTATGCTGGAGGTAGAATTGAACATTACTACGACATTACCGATATAAAACAGGCCCAAAAGGAACTACTGGAGAGTGAGCTTAAATTCAGGGAGATGACGAATCTGTTGCCACAAGTGGTTTTTGAATCGGATATCCAGGGAAACCTTACGTTTCTAAATGAACAGGCATATAATTTATTTGGTTACTCACAAGAGGATGTCGATAAGGGTCTTAATTTTCTCAACTCTTTAGTACCTGAAGATAGAGCCAGGGCAAAAGAAAACGTCAATAACATCGTGAATGGTAAACCCTTTGAAAACGTTGAATATACCGCAATAAAAAAAGATGGGCTCACTTCTCCAATAATGACATACACATCCCCAATCATAAAAGATCGCAAAATTACAGGTTTGCGAGGAATTATTGTTGATATAACCGAGCAAAAAATGATGGAAGAGGAGTTACTCAAAGTTCGTAAACTCGAATCAGTTGGTGTTTTAGCTGGAGGCATTGC
>JAOZKP010000370.1:0-667 GCA_029935295.1 bacterium
TGGTTTCAACAGAGCAAATAAAGGCAATTAAAGCCTACGAAGAAGCTTTAGAAATTTATTTTTCAGGTGATTTTGCTCGGGCAAAAGCGCAGTTCGAAGATTTGCCGCAGGTTTTTTATACAAAACTGCAAAACATTTTTATCGATCGCTGCCAAGATCATCTTGACAACCCGGCGGCGGGTGAATGGGATGGTGTTAATACTCTGTCCGGAAAATAGTTGATAGTACTAAAAATAGTAAACTGAAGATACTTTTTTAGTATCTTCAGCGACAGCTCTCAACCTGCCGTGGTTGGGGTCATTGCTGGTAAAAGGTGCGTCAGCACCCCAGCTTTGACCTCGTTTATGAGGGTGGAGCGAAGTTTAAATCTAGCAGATGTAGCTTTATGGCGGAACGTTGAATTGTTATGTTATTTTTAATCTGAAAACTTTTAAGTTATGGAGGAATTGTTTAATGAAACTCGATTTACCAGAAGGATTCAGTAAAGCTTATAAAAAAAATGAAGTAATATTTGCAGAGAACAGTTCGGGCAAGGAGATGTATGTTATTTCGTCGGGTGAAGTTCGGATCTCTTCAGAAAGATCCGGTGAGGAGCTTGAACTGGCAATCCTCAAAGAGGGTGACTTCTTCGGGGAAATGGCTCTCGTCGATTCGGAACCACGGGTTG
>JAOZKP010000370.1:677-1029 GCA_029935295.1 bacterium
AGCCACAGCGGTGGCAGACGGAACCTATCTGATTGTCTTGGATCATGACAAATTTCTTCATCTCGTGACTTATAAACCTGATTTCGCTTTATCAATTATCCAAACCCAGTGTCATAGAATCCGTGAGATCTATAAACTTTACAGTAAAGAAAATCCCAAACGGGCGTCCTACGATTACCAGAAATTGATCTCCATATTTGCCAGCCACCGGCTGTAGGTGTAGGGGTTGCTCTGGTCGCATATTATTTGACCTGGATTCTTCTCTTGGAGGTGTTGGATGTCTGAATATAAGGATGAAAATATTTTTGACAAAAACGCATTGACTCTGATTAGCCTGGCCGAAGAAGTTATA
>JAOZKP010000370.1:1039-2802 GCA_029935295.1 bacterium
TGGCCGGTAGCTATGTTGAGCTTAGAGACTGTTTGACAGCATACCTGAAAGAAAAATTGGCTCTGCCGGCATTTTTCTTTCAGGTGGTTGATGCCCAGTCGGGTCCAGGTTTCTTCAGTGACGGAGTCTCTTCAGAGAGTGTTTCTTTACTGCAGGAGCGCTGTGCTGAAGAGTCTTGTCACCAGGTTAAGATTTCCAAGTCGGATGATAGCTGCGCAGCCTTCACTCAAGATTCATTTACAGTATTTCCATTAAATAGCAATAGCGCCTGTGTTGGCTTGCTCGGAATTGAATCTCCAGAGAATAATAGTCTGTTTATGACTAAATTATGGCGTCATTTTTTGGTTGTTTTGGCCTATGTTATCAGTGATATTTCGATCCGAAATGAAGAAAAAAGAGAGGTTTAATTTTTAAACACTTACATGTCATTAAGTTCTCTGTTGGCGCAGGAAATCGGGCTTAATGAAATACTTTAAGCGACTCTCTATTGCTGCATGGAAAATTTTTCTGCTGAAGCTGCTTCAATCCTGCTTTTAGACGATGAAAAAGAGAATTTTATTTTCTATCAGGTGGCCGGTGATGCGGGACAGGCACTAAACAGTGCCAAACTTCCGGTAAATAAAGGTATTGCCGGAGCCGTGCTGCAATCCGGGGAATCAAGGATGGTCAATAATCTTGATGATGATCCGAATTTTCACCGGGGCATGGATGATAAGGCACAGTTTAAAAGTAGAAATATGATCGCAATTCCTTTAGTCGCTGGAGAAGAGCAGGTTGGGGTTCTTGAAATTATTAACAAATTAGACGGGCAGTCTTTTTTGGAGGAAGAACATCGGTCTTTAAATATACTTGGAGAAGAGATTGCTTTTGCCATTCGGAATGCAAAAATTTTCGAATATGTGATTACCAGTTATTGCAAGCAGCGTCAGGGGTTAAATACCTGCAAAGGCTGTAAACGGCCGCTCGGAACCTGGACACCCTGTATTAAATATCGAGAAAACCTCGACGATTAATGGCTGAACCCTTTCCTGACAGAAAAATTATTTTTCTGATTATTCTGACAATCTGTTTTTGCCTGGCAACCGTGTCTGCGGCCGGGTCTGATACATCCCGTCTGATTAGAAAGCAAGCGCAAACCGGTTTCCTCGAAGTCCACGCTCCCGAGAAAGAACTTTTCCAGATTATACGTCAGGCTTTATGCGGGCACGATTTCTCATCTCTGCCGCAAAATCTCTCATTTACCTTTCAGTCTGAAATTTCCCAAATTTATATAACGCTTCTGCAGCCGGGGCAAAGACTTTTGCGCTGGGGTGCGCGGCGGCATGATCTGGCCAGCACCCTTAAACGGGTAGTGGCAAAAATCAGAACTTTGCCAAGGTTTAGCAAATTTGCTATTGCCGATCCGTCTCAATGCCGGCTGCTGTTTGAGATTGTTGTATCTGAAAAAAAAGGGGATCTGGCCAAACTTGAAAGTGGGAGTCTATCTGAAAACCGTTTTGAGCCCGGAATTACTGGGATAAAATATTCTTTAGATGGGATTAAGCGCTATTTTATGCCGACTGATTCTGTAATGCACAGCATTATGTCGTTAGACCAACTTCTAAATTACCTCGCCAAAAAATGTGGTATTGCGGTTAAAACTCCCAGGATAAGTGAGCGAATTAAACTGCTGCTGCAGGCGTTGCCAGAGTGTAAGCTGCTTACCAGTAAAGCCTGGATCAGTTATAAAGATACCGTTCTGCCGCTCTATCGGGGCGCACCGG
>JAOZKP010000371.1 GCA_029935295.1 bacterium
TTGTTAACAATCACCCCGACCCCGTCAAGAGCCCAGCAATGCTGCACCAGGCCGTATTTCTGAATCTCATTCGCTGTTGCCCGACGCCCGGAGTTACCGATATCAACCAGGCCTTCACCAACCTGTTTAATCCCGACACCGGAGCCGCCTCCGGCAATCGAAATTCTGACACCGGCTACATTCTGCATAATCAAGCCGGCAGCCTCTTTCATTACCGGGATATGCGCCGTGCCGCCGGAGATCCGCAACTTCCCGCTCTGGCCGACAAAGCCCGAAAAATCACCGGCCCAAACTGTTGGTAAAAACATAAAGCTAATAACAACTACCGTAAACAATACCGAAAAAAAATGCAGTCCAACCAATTTTCTACGCAAAACATCCTCCTCTAAACTATGTAACAAAACCCAACCGGGCAGTGAAGCAGTTAAAACCTGCAACTTCTTAATAATTTTTCACATATCATTATTAACAGCAAAATATCCAATTGATAAAACCTATAAAAATCCCCGCCGCTATCGCTCAAACCGATACGTGAAAAAATTCAATCACAAAAGCCATTTATTTTTGGGCAAAAGTTTTAAACAAAAAAAGGCGGAAAACCCAAAGTAGAAACTTTTGCTCTCCGCCTTCCACACCAAAAGAATTTTATCGACTAATTCTTAGCCCTCGTCAACTCGACCAAGCGCCCATATTACGAGGCGGCGGGGCTACTTTGAAGACCTCTTCGGGGGTCGTCAAGCCAGAGACCACCGCATTGGCACCACTCAAACGCAAAGGCCGCATACCGTCATTTATTGACTGGCGCCGCAACGCTTCAAGATTCATCGATGCGGTAATAAGCTCGGCCAGATCGGAAGTCACCAGCATCATTTCGAAGATGGCACTCCGCCCCAGGTAACCGGTGCGACGGCATTCGGGACAGCCCACCGCATGAAAAATCACCTCCGGCTGCGGGATATCCCAGGGCGCGGTCAGCAGGTGCCAGGCGTGTTCATCAACAGCCCCGGCCCGTTTACAGAAGGGACAGAGTGTCCGCACCAGACGCTGGGCCGTAACCCCGAGCAGAGTTGCCTGAATCAAGAAGTCGGAAACCCCGAGATCGAGCAGGCGCGTAACTGCAGAAGCGGAATCGTTAGTATGCAGGGTTGACAAAACCAGATGACCGGTCAAAGAGGCCTGAACTGCAATTTCAGCCGTCTCCAGATCGCGAATCTCACCCACCATTATTATATCCGGATCCTGTCGTAAAAGGGTGCGTACACCGCTGGAGAAAGTCACATCAATTGAAGGCTGCACCTGCATCTGATTAAGATTAGGGTCGACAATCTCAATCGGATCTTCAATCGTACAGACATTCAAATCCGGCCGCGAAAGATGCTTAAGGGTCGAATAGAGAGTGGTGGTTTTGCCGGAACCGGTCGGACCGGTAACCAGAATAATCCCATGCGGACGCTCAACCATCCCGCGCCAGATCTTTAATTCATCAGTACTGAAACCTAATTCCTGAAATGATTTCTTCAAGGTTTCAGGATCAAAAATCCGCATAACCAGCTTCTCGCCAAAGGTTGTCGGCATAGTTGAGAGACGCAGCTCAACCTCTTCTCCGTGTGGCGTCACCGTCTTCAGACGACCATCCTGTGGCCGACGTTTTTCGGCCACATCCATACGCCCCAAAACCTTGATGCGGCTGGTTACAGCTGTCATCACATTAAGCGGCACCTGATAAATCTGGTGCAGGACCCCGTCTATCCGGAAACGAACATTACCGCTCTCACGCCGGGGCTCCAGATGGATATCACTGGCCCTCTGATCAAATGCATACTGCAGCAGCCAATCAACAATATGGACAATATGCTGATCACTGGCATCAAGCTTGCCGGCCCGGCCTAAAGTTACCAGCTGTTCAAAATCAGAGATCCGCGAGGCCTGAGACTCACCGCTGCCGGTGGCCCCTTTCACTGATGCCGCCAGGGCAAAGAACTCTTCACGATAACGTTTAATATCGATCGGGCTGACAATTGTCCGCTCGATTTTTTTCTTTAAGACCTGACTTAACTCTTTTACCCATTCATCAACAAACGGTTCTGCTGTCGCAATTATAACCTTATCAGAGGTTACCTTAACCGGCATAATATTGAAACGTTCTATATAGGCTAAGGGCAGGTTAAGCTCGGTAATCGCCCGCACTTCAAGTTTTAAGGGGTCGATATGCTGATAGGGCAGACCCGCTTTGGCAGCCATCCAGGAGGTAATATCCTCAACGGAGATCACACTTCCCGGAACTTTTCGATTCTCGATCTTCAGTGATCCGATCAAAGTCATCGGATGCATCGGAGTCCGCTGCTTTATCAAAGCTGAACGCCGGCAATTCTCGACCGCCTTTTTATCGATATAACCGTCTTTAAAAAGCTCATCCAACAAAAAACCGAGTTCAATCGGCTGTCCCTGATGGCCGCCTTTATTGAAAAGCACTGTCCCGTCATTACTCATAAGATTTACTTCTCTCCTGATTTTTTTGTCTCAGTTTTTTCATATCCTATCCGCACATACTCTGACAAGTCTTTTTCCGGTTCAGCTCCATTTTGTTGCTTGCTGTTTCCGGGCCGGTTTGCTACAATTGACGAACTATCAAACAGATACTCGATGTAACTGTTCAGCGTATCACCATAAAACTATGACAAATGTTGTCGAACATTGCTTCGCCCTCATAAATGGGGTCAAAGCTGGAGTGCTGACGCACTTTGTACCAGCAATGACCCCAATCGAGTCAGGTCGAGTTTTTGTCCGTTATGTGGTGATCG
>JAOZKP010000006.1 GCA_029935295.1 bacterium
TTTGGGTGCAAAGGCGCCAAGAAAACCGAGAGGGTGCGAGCTTAGGCTTCGCCCCACCGTAAATGGGGTCAAACTTGACATGTTGCTGGGAAACGCAAATATCAAGTATGACCCCGATCGAGAAAGCGAGGTTGACACCCAAACCGGGACGCTTGTGCCCGACAGGGTGCATGTTTTTAGGAAAAAATTTAATGACCAATGCCCCAGAAAATAATTTTGCTAAAATCCTGTCAGACTCAGGCCTGTTTAACGATATAGATATCTATTTTGCTGAGCTTGTCTGCCGGCTGGCGCGGGATGAAAATAGTTACGCTCTTTTTTTGGCATCCCTTTTAGCAAGTTATGTGGTTAATGACAGGCGGCAGATCTGTTTGCCGCTGACCGGTTTGCCGGAGAATTTTTCGGCCTGGCTTCTCTCTGGAAATGAAGTTGAACTGGATGCTGAAAGTGTCGCCCGGTTGGCGACTTTACAATGGCCGGCAAACTGGGAAGCGGTATTGGCGGCTCACGCGGCAGTTGCCGGGCCGAAGGATGCGCATTCAAAACAGCACCTTCTGGTCTTGGATAATGGCCGTCTCTATCTTCAGCGTTATTGGGATTATGAACAGCGGCTGGCGGGAATGATCAGTGCGCGTCTCAAAGCCGAATCCGCGGCATCTATGCCCTTAGTTCGAGCATTGTCTGAAATTGCACCGCGTTTTGCTGCAGTTTTTGCTGATAACTCACTGAATTATCAGGCGGCGGCAGTCTGTGCCGGCCTGCGGAATCAGTTTACGATAATCAGCGGCGGCCCGGGTTGTGGGAAAACTTCCGTTGTTACAGTGATCGCTGCGCTTTGGTTGGAGTCGGAACCATCGGTGCGGATTACTCTTTGTGCCCCGACCGGTCGGGCCCAGGCACGACTCCGGCAGGCGTTGTTGGAAGAGAGTGAGTTTCTCGATTTTCCTGATGCGGTCAAAGAGAAACTTATTAATCTGCAATCTGCCACAATTCATCGGCTGCTCGGTTACCGGCCCGGGCGTGGTTTTCGTTATCATAGCGAAAGCCGACTGCCGGTTGATCTTCTGATTGTCGATGAAGCTTCAATGGTACCTTTGTCTTTAATGGCAAATCTCTTTACGGCGCTGCCGGAAGCGTGTAAGGTGATTTTGCTGGGCGACCGCAACCAGTTGGCTTCGGTTGAGGCCGGGGCAGTGCTGGGAGATCTCAGTTCGACCGGGGCTGAAAATTTCTTTTCAGATAGTTTTATGGCCGATTTTGCTCGTTTGACAGGGACTTCGGTTGCCGGATTGCCCTCTCCCGTGGTTCCAACAGGCGATTTGGGCGCGGAAAAACTACTTTTTCAGGATCATATAATTGAACTTGAAAAAAGTTATCGTTTTGCCCCGGATGGCGGGATTGCCCGCCTGCAGCGGGAGATTTTGACCCCGGCTGAAAACGATGAAAATCGGTTGACGGAAATCCTGACCAATGATTCCAGCGGCGAAGTTGGTCTGCGTTATCTTTCCGGGGCTGGTTTAAGTTGTGAAAGTTCACTTTATTCATTTTTAAGTGAAATGAAAATTGATTTTGCCGGGCGGGAAGTGCCGTTCAGAAGCTATATCGACGCACCTGATATGAAGACGGCTTTTGCTATGTTTTCCGGCTTCCGTCTGCTTTCACCTCTGCGTCGGGGCCCTCTCGGGGTGGAGAGTCTAAATCGGATTATGATGCAGGTTGTCGGGGGTTCGGGTTTTAGCCGCTACAGTCATGGGGCGTCTGTGATGATAACCCGGAACGCGCCGCAGCTTGATCTTTATAATGGTGATATCGGTCTGGTCTGGCCCGATAAATCCGGCCGTTTAATGGTCTGGTTTGAGCGGGCAGATGGTGAATTTACCCCTTTCACACTGTTGCAGCTGCCGGGTCATGAAAGCGCCTTCGCGACGACCGTACATAAGGCACAGGGGTCGGGTTTTCAGAAGGTGGTACTTATCTGGCCGGGTGGCAACCCTGCTCTTTTAACCCGCGAGATGCTTTATACCGGGATTACCCGGGCAGCACGAAGAGTCGAAATCTGGCTGCCAGAAAAAGCATTATTAAATTCGCTGGTTGCCGCTTGCGGTCGCCAGGTTGGCCGTGATAGTGGCCTTTTGCAGGCCCTTTTATAAATTCGATACTCACCGAGTCTTTTTTTCGTAGAGGTTACGATGAAAAAACGATTGTTTAATAGTAATTTTCTTTTGATACTGGTTGTTCTGGCATTTTTTGCCGGTGGTTTTTGCTTTGTCATTTATGAACCGGCTGAAGAACCGGTCAAACCCGTAAGTGAAGCGCCACAAACTGATTCAGCTCCGGAGCCTGTGCGTAATTCAGTGTCTCCGCCCAGGTCTAAAGCTGAGCCAAGTCAAAAGCTGAAAAAACCACAAACTGGTAAAAGTAAGTCTAAGACCTCGTCCGAAACAAAAAGTCAACCGGTACAACCTCAAGAAACAACCGCTGCGCCTCCAGGTTCCGCTGATTTCGGGATTGAAGGCGTCATTTATGCTCTCAGTTCAGGCTTGCCGCTGCCGGGTTGTGAAATCAATTTCTCGGGGCAGAGTGCTATTTCAGATGTTAATGGTGAGTTTCATTTATGGCTTGATGGCGGGTTGGGTGCTTTGAGTTTTTCTTATGCCGGGGCGAAAAAACTGCAAATCAGTAATTTTGATATCAGTGCCGGTAACGGTATTGCCCATTTTGATGTTTATATCGATGAGACCGGCAAAGCCGGTCCCGGCCGGATTGAGATTAACGGTGTCAGCGGCCGAGTCTACAGCCGAGCCAGCGGCGCTCCGCTGGCCGGGGCGAGAATTTCTCTGAATAATCGACGGGGAGTCGCCGACAGGGCCGGTTTTTTTGAGCTTTGGGGTAATGATACGGCTCTCTTGACAATGACAGTTTCAGCTTCCGGTTATGTCAGCGAGATGATTTCCGGAATTGATTTTGAAAATCAGACCAATCCCTTTTTTTATGAAGTTTCACTGCAGCGGGAGTTGTCCGGGAAAGGCCGGCGGCATATTGCTCTGGTGGGTATCGGGGCGCGCCTGGTGCAGAGTGAGGAGGGCTATGAAGTTGCTGATCTAATTGCCGGTTCACCAGCTGACAACGCCGGCCTCAGTCCGGGTGACCGTCTAGTTGTAGTCGATAGTCTGGCGGTTGATGATTTTAATCTGCGCGAGGTGGTCGAGTTGATTCGGGGTCAGGAAAATCTGCCGGTAACTTTGATGGTCGAAAGAGATGGTGATTTCCTGGAATTTACTTGTGTCAGAAAACGGGTTGTTTACTAAGCAGTGCGCGACCGAAAACCGCCAATTTCCTCGATTGCGGCGTTAGGTTCAAATTTTAATCCTCGGAATACTTTGTGTATGCCTCCGGTTAAAATCTTCGCCTGCCTTGCACTCAAGAAAATTGTCAGGTTTTCGGTCAGGCACTAAGTACGGTCGTTATCTTTGGAACTTTTCAGTTGTAAGTTGAAAATTGCTGATGGATTGCATAATGAAGGATTCATAAGGAAATTTTTTTTCGCAAAAAACATTGACAGTTGAAAGAGGCGTATGTTAGTTTTGTAGAAAGTCGGAGAAGCTTTAATCGTCTTTTTCGTGTTTTTAGACAGGCAAATTAAAAATATTTAAGGATTATTGAGACTTGACCGGTGAAAAAGGCTATAAAACCGGGGAGCAGCCCCGGCGTTATGGTTGTCAGGAATACTCTCTGGAGATGCAGCTGCTGCAGCTTAAAAAACGCCAGTTAGTGGTAAGCGACCCGCAGGTTCTGCGTCAACTTGAAGCGCGGATTGAAGAGATTGAAAATAACCTTGGAATGTAAAGGCTCTTGATTAAAATACAAATTTTTCAAGAAGTTCAGGCATTTCATGTCAATATACAGTTAGAGTGTTTTTATGGGAAATGGATTGGAAAGTTTTGCTCTGCTCGAAAAAAGAACCTTAGAATTAGGACGGCGTTATCAAGAGGTTCTAGACGAGCGTAATAGTTTGCGGTTGAAAGTTGAAAGACAGGCGCAGAAATTGTCCGAACTTGAGAGTAAGGTTGGCGGCCAGGAAGATCTTTTGAGTGCTGTCGACGCGAAGATGGTTGATCTGCTCGGACAGATTGACAATTTTTTGCCGCAAGAGAGTGAAAGTAAAGGTTCTGGAAATATTCAAGTCTTGCCAGGGATGCATGGGAGCTGAAAAAAAAAGTGTGACGCTGACGATTCGCGGGCGGACGTATTCGTTACGAACGGAAGCTGACAGTCAACGCCTGGAACAGGTGGAGGTACTGGTTAATTCGCGGCTTGATGAGCTCGAGAAGCAGTCCAGTACGAAATCCGGTGCGGGAATGACTGATGCTCGTTTGTTAATGCTGGCCCTTCTGAATGTGGCGGATGAATGTTTAACCCATCAGCAGAACCTTGAGGGAGTTGAAGAGAGAGTGGAAACTCTTAATGAAACCCTCTCTTTAATGTTAGATGAGGAAATGCTGGACAAGGTAGAACAGATAGAACTGATGGCGTCGTAAACGGCGTCTGAAAATTTATAACAACGGCCCCACAATTTACTGGTGGGGTTGGTCAGGGTTTTCTCCCCTGAGTTATGCGTGATAAGTGATCATTTTTTTGAGCCAACACCTTTAACTTATAGGGTGATCACCAAGATTCGGTGTGTGCTACTCCTTGCGGGCGGCCCTGAAGAATCTACGATTGCCAATATTGAGACTAAGGTTCAAAAAAAGCACCTACACGGTAATCTGGGGGGGACTGAAGGGATGGCCTGCATGGTTATTCCGTACAGTACCGTCAGGCTGTGTGTGAATATGGCCTGACGGTCTGTTTTTTCCATTTACAACGGGTTCAGGGGTTTTAGGGTTGCACGCTTTTTCAGTTGCAACCGGCTATTTTACTTCTGTGAATCAGCCCGATTTTAGATATTGCCGATAGATTGGTTTAGGCAAAGATAATTGAAGAGCTGCTCTTGGTCGTGTCGTAAGAGGCATAAATCGGGGCAGGTGTGCAAGCGAGTCTGTTTCTCAGCAATAACTAAAGGCTTTTAATATAGATCTCAAAAATTTGGGCTGCAAGATAAGTTATGGGTTTTCCAATATCAGGATGACTCCAGTTTCCTTACTTTTGGCGCAAATCAAATTGATTTCTGGCTTTTTTAGACATTGCTGATTCTAGATAATTTGTAGGTTTGAAAGCTCTATTTCTGCAGAGTTGTATTCACAGCTAGGCTTTCAAACTGAGATGGGTAAAAGTTTGTTAAGGATATTTTTGGAATTCTCTTAAATTTTTTTGACCTTGCCTGTCTGCCTCTCTTTTTTCACTTTTCCTGCTCGGCAATACCATTTTTTAAGTTATAAGCCGTGTTGCGATTTCGCAGGGCGGATAATTTTCTGCTGCTTGCGGCAGAACGTTGCGGCGGTTTGTCAGGGCTTTTTTCTGAATTTGCAGCCGGGGCGTAAATAAAGGAGTGTTAACTATGGAAGTATCTGTATTTACAGCTATTGTAATAGCTTTGGTGGCGATGGTAGTAAGTTGTTTTATCTACCGTAAATTTCTGGAAAAGGGTCAGGATGTCTCGCGTAAAGAGGCTGACCTGATGTTGTCTGAAGCCCGTAAAGAGTCCGATCTGCTGCGTAAGGAAGCCGCTTTGCAGGCCAAAGATGTTGTGCTTAAGGCGAAGCTGGATTTTGAATCCGATATGTCCGAGCGTCGTAAAGAGATGCAGGCATTGGAGAAACGCCTGGCCAACAAAGAGGATAGCCAGGAACGCCGCAGTGAGAATCTTGATAAAAAAGACAGTGATTTAAGTCGTCGCGAGCAGAGCCTGACTCAGCGTGAGAAAAATATTCAGACTAAAGATGAAGAAGTTCAGAAAGTTCTGCAGCAGGAGCGGGACAAGCTTGAATCAATTGCCGGGCTAACCCAGACCGAAGCCAAAGAGACTTTGATGAAGTTGATGGAGGATGCGGCCAAGCACGAATCTGCTAAACGGGTAAAACAGATTGAGGATGAAGCGAAAGAGACTGCCGAAAAGCGTGCAGTTAAAATTATTGCCCAGGCGGTACAGCGGTATGCGGGTGATTATGCTACTGAACGCACGGTTTCGGTGGTTAATCTGCCAGGAGATGATATGAAAGGCCGGATTATCGGCCGGGAAGGTCGAAATATTCGGGCGATTGAAGCTGCAACCGGAGTTGATCTGATTATTGATGATACCCCTGAAGCGGTTATCGTTTCATCTTTTGATCCAGTGCGTCGGGCACTGGCGAAAAATGTGCTTGAACGCCTGATTGCTGATGGCCGGATTCATCCGGCCCGAATTGAAGAAATTGTCAAAAAAGTTCAGGTGGAAATTGATCAGACGATCAAAGAGGCCGGTGAAAAAGCGATATTCGATCTGGGAATGCACGGTATGAACCCTGAGCTTGTGCGGATGATCGGCCGTTTGAAATATCGGACCAGCTATACCCAGAATATTTATGAACATTCCCTTGAAGTTGCTTTTATCTGCGGGATGATGGCGGATGAACTCGGTCTGCCGAATAAAATTGCACGACGGGCCGGACTTTTGCATGATTTGGGTAAAGCCATGGATCATGAAATTGATGGCTCACATGCAGTTATCGGGGCGGATTTTGCCCGTCGCTACGGTGAGTCTCCGGAAATTGTGCAGGCGATTGAGGCCCATCACGGTGATGTCGAAATTAAACATCCTCTGGATGTTCTGGTGCAGGCCGCCGATGCTCTCTCAGGAGCGCGTCCCGGGGCTCGGAAAGAGATGCTCGATGCTTATATCAAGCGTCTTGAAGCACTCGAAGAGATCGGCAACTCTTTTAAAGGAGTTGAAAAAACTTTTGCCATTCAAGCCGGTCGCGATGTCCGGGTGATGGTTAATCATGAAGATATTTCAGATGAAGATGCTGTGGTTTTGTCGCGCGATATCGCCGGCAAAATTGAGAAAGAGATGACCTATCCGGGTCAGATCCGGGTTACGGTTATTCGTGAAACGCGAGCTTTTGGCATAGCTAAATAGGATCTTTAGTGATTAAGCTGCTGTTTATCGGTGATATTATCGGGCGGCCGGGCCGTCGGGCGGTGGCATCGCTATTGCCCGGGCTTAAGGCTGAGCACGATGGTTTTGATCTGATAATTGCCAATGGTGAGAATTCCGCCGGTGGATTCGGGATCACCCCGAAGATTGCGGAAGAGCTTTTTGGTTTGGGAATTGATGTGCTTACCAGCGGTAATCATATCTGGGATCAGAAGGAGATTGACGCTTATCTCGCTAAGAGTTCCCGGCTTCTTAGGCCGGCTAATTACCCCGTAGGTGATTTAGGTACCGGGGCGGTTGTGGTTCCTCTGGAGCTGCGCCCGGAGATTAAAATTGGCATTATCAATCTGGCCGGTCGGGTGTTTGTCGGGCCGGCGGATTGTCCGTTTCGGGTCGGGAGTGAACTGGTTGCGGAGTTGAGATCGGAAACCGATATTATTGTCGTTGATTTCCACGCTGAGACAACCTCCGAGAAGACGGCTTTAGCAACTTATCTGGATGGTCAGGTATCACTGTTTGTCGGAACGCACACGCATGTGCAGACTGCTGATGAGAGAATTATGCCGCAAGGCACAGCTTACATTACTGATGTCGGTATGGTCGGCGGGCGTAACTCGATTATCGGTATGCAGGCCGACCGGGTGATTAAAAAATTTCTTGACGGCAAGCCGCAGCGTTACGAGGTGGAAAAGAGTGACCCCTGGTTGTCAGCAGTGATTGCTGAGATCGACGAAAGCAGCGGCAAGGCACTTTCTATCCGGCGTTTGCAAATTCCGGCTTGATTGTGTATATTAAAAGGGTGGTCTTTAAGGCCGCCCTTTTTTTATTGGCCTTTGGAGGTTTGTTGATGCGAGTCGGTGATTTACAGCAGATTATGTTGCAGACTGATACGGTCGGCAAGGTACAGCAGCAGGGTTCGCACAGTGCTGAGGTTGAACAGAGTAAGTTGGCGTCACAGCACTTGATTAAAGAGAAAGAGAAAGAGAAACAGGTTCTGACGGCTGAAGATACAGTCTTTATTAAGGATCGGGATGCACGGCGGCAACAGGAACAGGCACAGTCTGACCGGGATGGTGCTGAGAGCGAAGCTGATGCGAGTGTTGATGAAAGTCCGGCCGGCAAAAAATCAGTTAATTCTCTGTTGCCGACGGGCAAACACATAGATATCACAGTTTGATGGTGTCGTAAAAGTTGTTACTCTTGCAGGTGGTTTAGAATCTCTTTGAGTTCGGTGACGCGTTTGGCAGCAGCTTCTCGGTTGTTGTCGGCAATTTCTCCGGATTGTGCCAGAGCCGTCTGGGTGCTCTCAAGAAAATCGGTAAAAAAGTCAGTTATAAGTTTTTGGCACTCATCAATATGCGGGCGCATTAAAGCGTATTTAAGTTGTTCCTGATAATTTTTAAGCCAGCGCGGCAGCTCTTTTTGAGCTGCTTTTTTTATTTGCAGGCTATACTCCTGGCCGAGGGAGCGGCGTTTGCGGAAGCGAACTATTTTTCGGCCGAGCAGCTGAGTCAGATCCTGAATTTTACTGACAATGGCAAACCGTTCTTCAACTTCACTTTTTAAAGTGAAAAGGGGAATCTGCCCGTTAATTTTGATCGGTAGAGGCAGTTCGTTTTGATCTATTCCGTTATCTCTGCTAAAGTTTTCACAGATGACAAAGAGCGGAATACAGCCTTTAAGCAGGCGTTGGTTGAGCTCTAAATGCAGGGTTTCTAAGAATCTTATGGTTTCGAGGGTGGCTCTCTCCTGGATTTGGGCCGGTATCGTCAGCTGAAAATGATTGTCGATGATCCGTACCGGAGCGAGCGGATTGCGATTTTTTTCAGGTATTAAATCCAGCGGCGCCTGATAGCCTGCAATGATCATCTCAAGTTGTTTGCGCAAGCCTTGATCTTTGGTGTCATCAAGCCAACGAGTAATTTTGTTATGGCAGAATTTTTCAACTTCATTGCAGACGCCGGAGATGATGCGTTCAGTTTCATGGAGAACTGCATCAATTTTGTCGCGGTTGTCAATCTGTCGACTTGTGTCTGAATTTAATGATCTGTCAGTTTGGGTCAGCTGCTTGACCTCACTTTCAAGCAGGCGGCGGGTATTGTTGTAAACCTGCTGCAACCGTTTTTCGCTGTGTCGCAGCAGGGTTTCTCCAGATTCATCCCGGCCGAGCTCATGGAGCCGGTCGAGGAATTGCCGTGCCCCGGCAGTTGAAATTTCAAGCTTCTCTGAATCCTCCTGCCAGGTTTGCCAGCGGCGTTTACTGGCTTGATTAAGCCCGGATGCAATCTCCTGTCGGGACCAGAAGAGAGCCAGGGTTGAAAAAGCGAATTTCGGCTGGGTGAAGCCCAATTCGCCAAGCTCATCGGAACAGCGCCGGGTCATGCTGTTAAGCTCGTCAATGTCAGCGTGAACGTCGAGGTCAAGATTGATGACAAAGAGCAGGCGTTCGTGGAGCCCGAGTTTATGCAGGTGCTCAAGCAGCTGGTAGTCGGCTTGGCGTAAACCGATGCGGCTGCTGATAACGTAGAGCAGTGCCGGACTTTCGTTGAGTTGCTGAATGATAATGTTTTGATGGCTGGGATTGGGGGTGTCGAGTCCCGGCAGATCGCGCAGTGAGAGATGTGGCGGCAGAAGTTTTAACGGGGCTTTGATATGGATTTCACTGAGAAACGGTGATAATGTTTCGTCGCGGATAAATTGCCGGTAGCTGGGGTCGTCAGGGTCTACAATGATGAAGCTAAGATTTTTATTAAGGTAGTATTCGCCGACTTTTTCAGCTCCTGAAATAATGTTCTTGAGCAGGCGGTAGGATTCGTTGAAGATTCCGTGCCGGGTAAGATTGCCGTTTGTCTGGTAGCTGTCGAGAAGTTTTTTGACCTGTAATCGTTCCTTAAGATTAAACGGGGATCGATCGCAGGTTTCAGTTTCGTTACTGAAAAGGAGATTGGTTGCCCGGGAAAATATCTCGTTGATTAAGGTTTCAGGCTGTAGTTTGATTTCAGCCGAGAACTTTTTGCTGGCACTTAAGATTGTCGGAAAGCTGGTGGTGATGCCGGCGCCGGTCGGCAGCAGGTCAGCGCCGGCTAGGGTGTTAATGAGGGTACTTTTCCCTGATTTAACCGGGCCGATGCAGGTGATTGGCAGGCTGAAATTTAAACGCAGCTCATCTATAGTGCTCAGGCTCAGCTGCCAGCGGTGTATAAGGTCAATCTTTTCCGGCCAGAGGTTTGCAATTTCTGTCAGAATTTTGTCAAGATGTTTCACTCTGGTGCCGAAACCGGTGTCCGAGTTGTAGTTTTGAGTGGTTGTATTCATGAGTTTCTTTATAGCTGAGATTATGTCGGATGTAAATAGCCCAAATGCAGTGAAAATTAGTTTTGTTCTTGACAAAATAGTGCCTTATAATGTAAATAAAAAGGTTCAGTTTAGCTGGTAGTGGGCCTATAGCTCAGCTGGAAGAGCCACCGGCTCATAACCGGTAGGTCCCTGGTTCGAACCCAGGTGGGCCCATCATTTGCATCTAGCGAGAGATATGACTTTCGCCAAAGTTTATGAGAAGAGATGCTGCTTATTAGAAAGTTGTTTACCTATGCTTGTGTTATCTGCAACTCTGTCGCGAAGGCGGAGGCGCTGGGAAGAGAAAAAATAGAAGTGCACCCGGAAATGGGCGCACTTTTTTTTATGGGTGAGGTTTCTTTCTGATGCGGGCAGTTTTGCATGCAGCCGGGCAGCTCAGACATGCTGATCTGATTACATTTCTTGAGACTAAAGTTCCGTACAGTTTGAGTGAATCCTGGGATAATTGCGGCCTACAGGCCGGCAGCCGGCAGTATCCTTTGGAAGGGGTAGTTTGTTGTCTGGATATCACTGCAGAAGTAATTGATGAGGCTTTGGAGTGCGGGGCGAACTTCATTTTCAGTCATCATCCACTGCTGTTTAAGCCTTTATCGCGGCTAGATCTGGATGTTTTCCCCGGGAATTTAATAAAGCGGGCTTTAGCGGCAGAGATTACGCTTTTCAGTGCCCATACCAACCTTGACAGTGTTGTCGGTGGTGTCAATGACCATCTGGCTCAACTTCTGGGAATCAAAGAGTGTTCACCTCTGGTTCCGTATGCCGGGCAAAGTTGTAAACTCGTGACTTTTGTGCCGGCAACTGCGGTTGAAAAAGTGGCGGCCGCCCTGTTTGCCGCCGGTGCCGGTAAAGTTGGCATGGGCCGTTACAGTGAATGTTCATTCAGGGTGCCGGGTACCGGTACTTTTCGTCCGGAAACCGGAGCCTCGCCGCAGGTTGGTGAGATTGGCAAAATAAATTTTGTTGATGAAATTCGTATAGAGACAATAGTTCCTGAAAACTCTCTGCCGCCGGTGCTGAAAGCACTGCAGCAGACCCACCCTTATGAGGTTCCAGCTTTCGATATCTATCCGGTGCGTTTTGCGGATTCCAGCTGCGGGGCCGGTCGGGTTGGTGTTGTCGACAATAAATATGACATTAAAGAGTTTGCTCTGTTTGTGAAAAATAAGCTGCAGGCGGCCGCGGTCAGGTTGATTGGTGAGAGTTTAAAAGAGAGCGTGCAAAAGATCGCCCTTTGCGGCGGCAGCGGGTTTTCTCTGTATAGTGCGGCCCAGGCATCCGGAGCAGATCTGTTTATCACCGGTGATTTAAAACATCATGATGCCCGGGCAGTGTTGGAGTCGGGCCGGATGCCGGTGCTTGATGCCGGTCATTTTGTGACTGAAAGGCCGGTGGTTGAGGTCTGTGCCGCCTGGTGCCGGGAGTTTATTGCTGGTACGGGTACTGATGTTAACGTTGCAATTGCTAAGTCAGAACATGAACCGTGGTCGGTGATGTAGAGTTTAAGAGTTAGTGTTTTAATTATATTTAGTGAAAGAATAACCAGCTTTGACAGGAGGAAAAACGTTGGAAAAACAGATGCAGCTACTCTGGGAGCTCCAGGGCATTGACGCAGGTCTTGACGAAATTCGTAACACCCAGGAGAGCTTTGCGCCGAAACTTGATAATATTAAAGAGGATATTGCTCTGCTTCAGGGTGCGGAAGAGGAGTATCAGGGTGAACTGGCGGCAAAAGAGGTTGAGCGTCGCGATCTGCGCGATAAAGTTGAGCAGTTAAAAGGTTTGATTGCTCAATCAAAAGAGAAAATCTCCCAGATTGCAAACAATAAAGAGTATTTTGCTGTCTTGAAAGAGCTTGAGCACAATCAGAAACAGTTGGAAAGACAGGATCTCGAACTCACCGGTCTGGTTGAGGAGATTGACTCTATCAAAGAGCAGATAGCTGAAAACGAGAAAGAGCTCTCCGCCAAAGACGCAGAGATGGCGCTCGAAGAGAAAGCGATTGCCGCTAAAGTGGCAACCCTTGAGCGGAAGATTAAATCTGGTGATCGTGGCCGGAAGAGCAAGACTAAGGATCTTGATCAAACCTTTCTCCGGCGTTATCAGCGGATTCGTAAACGGTTTAAGAATGCCGTGGTTGCGGCCGAGAATGGTACTTGTCTCGGATGTAACGTAAATGTCCCGCCGCAGGTTTACATTGACCTGCTTAAAGGTCAGGGCCTGATGTGTTGTCCTAATTGCCAGCGGATTATGGTTCACCGGGATGAAGCGTCAGCTGAAAAAAAGAAATAGCTACTGGCCGGAGTCGGCTGGATGATCGCCGGCAGCTTTTCGCTGCGGGAGGAAAGTCCGAACACCATAGAGCGGGATGCTTCGTAACGCGAAGTCCTGGCGACAGGCAGGAAAGTGCCACAGAAAACAGACCGCCTTTAATTTATTAAGGGTAAGGGTGAAACGGTGAGGTAAGAGCTCACCAGTGTCGATGGCGACATCGGCAGCTAGGTAAACCCCATCCGGTGCAAGGCCAAATAGGTTTCGTTTCTCACTTTAAGTAGAGAGTTAAGGCGGCTCGTCTTAAGATATCTGCTGGCAACGGCTGGTACGGCGAAACGGGTAGGCTGCTTGAGGTTGCAGGCAACTGTAATCCTAGATGAATGGTCATCACTTTTACCGTAAGGTGAAAGCACAGAATTCGGCTTACAGGCCGACTCCGGTATTATTTCTAAGATAGCTTTTTCAACTTTCCAGAGGTTTGAATGGATATTGCCACCTTTGTCGGGATTTTAGCCGGCTTTTCTCTGATTATAAGCGCCATCACTCTGGGTGGTTCGATGTTGCTCTTTATCAACCTGCCGGGATTGATGGTGGTTGTTGGCGGAACCCTGGCGGCAACTCTGTTCAACTTTCCATTTGGCGATATTGTTACTGCGTTCAAAGCGATGCTGATTGTTTTTCTGGATAAAGAGGAAAAACCTGAAGACGTGGTCAGGGTTATGATTCAGTTGGCGGAGGTCTGCCGCAAGAAAGGAATTATGGCCCTCCAGGATGTGAAAAGCAGTAATCAGGTTTTGCGTAAAGCTTGTCAGATGATTGCCGATGGGGCCGAACATGAGATGATTGCCAATACCCTGGCGATTGAGATTGATTCGATGCGGGCTCGGCACTATATCCCGCAGGAGATCTTTCGCAAGATGGGTAATATCTCGCCTTCCTTCGGGATGTTGGGGACGCTGATTGGTCTGGTGCAGATGCTGAGTAACCTGGAAAATCCGGATACCATCGGCCCGGCAATGGCGGTGGCTCTGTTGACCACATTTTATGGATCACTGCTGGCGACGATGTTTTTTTTGCCGCTCTCCGGTAAACTAAAAGCACGGACTGCGCGTGAGGTTTTGCTTTTAGAGATAATATTCGAGGGCGCCCGGTCAATTCTTGAATCGAGTAATCCTTTGATGGTTTATGAAAAACTCTCATCCTTTCTGCCGCCCAGTATCCGGCAGGATGTTGAAAATGAGATATTTAAACGCAGCCCGCCGGCCGCGGCTGCGGAGTAAGGTATTATGGAGAAATCGCGGGGCCACTTTACCGAACCTGAGAGCGAAGGCGAGAGCGAATGGCTGGCAACTTTTGCAGATTTATCGACGCTGTTGCTCTGTTTCTTTGTACTTCTTTTTTCAATCAGCAGTGTTGACAATAAAAAATTTCGCTCAATTATGAATGAGGTGCGGATAAGTTTCGGTAATGCCGTACCGATGACTGTAATAGAGGAGCATGAGGATAAAGGTGATGCGCTTATAAATCTGTTGCCGAAGCAGAAACCGCAGAAAACGGTTGCCAGTGAGCTTGAAGAGATTGTTGACGACGAAAAGTTGAGCAGTTCAAATGTTGTTGATCTGGGCGAAGACGGGGCCTTGCTGCGGGTTGGGGGCAAAGCCATGTTCAAAAGCGGTTCGGCCGAAATCAACCCTAAGGCTCATTCAGTACTCGATAAAATTATCAGTATGGCACTTAAATACAATGATTTTCATCTTGATATCAAAGGGCATACTGACAATCTGCCGATAAGCGCCGGCAAGTTTTCATCAAATTGGGAGCTTTCAGCTTTAAGGGCAACAACCGTGTTGCGTTATATGCTGGAGAGAGGCCTGGGGCCTGATCGTTTGACCGCAACTGGTTATGCAGATACCCAGCCTCTGGTTCCCAATTTGAATGCAGAGAACCGGGCGCGTAACCGCCGGGTCGAATTTCTATTCAAAAAGCGGGCGGTGAAAAAAGAATGATTAAAGTCGAATTTAAAGAACTTGTTGGTAATGACCGACGTCAGTTTTTTCGGGTGGCGCCCTCGGTTGAAGAGCCGATTTTGCTTAAAACCCAAGCCGGCATGTTTCCATTAATTGAGATCAGCGGCGGTGGTTGCCGCCTGCCGATAGCGGCGCAGGCCCCGATTCAGGAATCAGCCGAACAGCTGCTGGCATTTCCCGGGCGCAGTAAACCGATTACGGTTAATGTGCGCTCTGTAATTGTGGACGAGAAGTCAATCGGGGTTGAATTTGTCGGTTTGGATGAAGAAATGCGAGAAATTATCTGCGGTTACGTTCGTACCCGTGAACTTGAATTGGTGCGCCGTTTCCGCACCCGGGCCATGACCGCATCTTAAGCGGTTGCTGGCAATAGCTACCGGGCCGCTCCGGCTCTGCCTTTATATTCCATTTAAATCAAGTGTCAGCTTCAATCGCTTCGTTCTCAGCTCCATTGTGGTTCTTGAGTGCCTCTTTGGCCAGTTTCTGGCCGAAGGCAAAAGCTTCCAGATTTATTTTCTCGGTTCCGGCCGGAACCCGGTTGCTGATCGCCGCCTTCAGCGCTTTGGCGCTAACCACCTTGCAGACTTCACAGATAACCCCTAAAGCAACAATGTTGCTGAAAAGCTCTTTGCCAAACTTCTCCCGGGTGGCTGATGAGATCGGGATAGCGACCGCACTGCTGGTGGGAATCTGTTTGACATAGGTTGTATCAACAATGAAAATCCCTTCATTTTTTATGTCGAAGGAGTATTGATCGCAAGCCTTCTGGCTCATTGCCAGAAAAATATCGACCCAGGTGGCTTTAGGGAAAAAAATCGGGCCATCGGCAATAATAATTTCCGCCCGACTCGCGCCGCCCCGGGCTTCGGGGCCGTAGGATTGGCTCTGGACGACATTTTTATTGTCAAATATTGCGGCTTCGGCGAGAATGATGCCAGCAGTAATCAAGCCCTGGCCGCCGCTGCCCGCCAATCTTATTTCGGTTGTTGTCTGACTCACTTGGATTTCCCCTGTTGCTGGTTTTGCGCCTCTTCGATGATGGTGTCATACTGCTCGCAGAATTCTGGCAGTTCTCTTTCCATTAGTACACCGGTAATAATTTTCCCCTCAAGCTCCTTCGGGTCCATTTTGTCGGCGCGACTCTTGTCTACGGCAACCTCTTTCTGCCATCTCAGCATATCAACCGCACTTCCTTTTTTATTGATGCGGCCATAAGTGGTCGGGCAGTGAGTTATGACTTCAACAACGGAAAAGCCTTTGTGCAGGATCGCTTTTTTGATGATATTCTGGAGTTGGAGGGTGTGGTAGCTGGTGGTGCGTCCGACAAATGTAGCTCCGGCCGCTTCAACCAGTTGTGAGATATTAAAAGGTCTTTCGATATTGCCGAGTTTGCAGGTGTAGGCTTTGTCGCCATGCGGGGTGGTCGGACTGTATTGACCGCCGGTCATACCGTAGATATAGTTGTTGAAGATAATCGTGGTGATGTCGATATTGCGGCGGCAGGCGTGAATTAGATGGTTGCCACCGATCGCAGTGGCATCACCGTCACCGGTGGCGACAATTACTTTCATTTCGGGACGTGCCAGTTTTAATCCAGTTGCAAACGGCAGCGCCCGGCCGTGGGTTGTGTGCAGGGTGTTGAAATCAACATAGACCGGGGCCCGGCCGGTACAGCCGATTCCTGAAACAAAGGCGATATCATTTTTATCAAGAGCCAACGCGTCAATCGCTCGCAACATGTTCCCTAAAATTATACCGATGCCGCATCCGGGACACCAGATATGGGGGAATTTTTTGTTGTGGCGAAAATATTTGTTGACCAGTTGCGAGTTGCTGATCATCGTATTAATCCTTTAACCGTTTTAACGATCTCATTGGGGGTGATAAGCGTGCCGTTGACCCGGTTGAGTTTCTCGATTACCGCTTTGCCGGCATTTACTCTGAGTACTTCACGATAGATCTGTCCCATATTGAGCTCAGGTACAAGTATCGTTTTAAGTTGCGGCAGGTACTGCTCCAATGCAAAGCGTGGGAACGGCCAGAGGGTTCCAAGTTTTATCAGGCCGACCTTGCAGCCCGATTCCCGTAATTGTTCCAGAGCGGAGCGGGCTGAAAGTACCATGCTCCCGTAGGCTACAATTGCGTGTTCGGCATCATCCATGCATTCGTAATCGACCATGCAGATTTCCCGAAACCCACGTTCGATTTTTGTGAAAAGACCGCGAATATTGTCGCGGCATTCGTTCGGGTTGGCAGTCGGATAGCCTTTAGCATCATGGACCAGGCCGGTAACATGATAACGGTAGCCGTCACCGAAGCTTGCCATCGGGGCAACCCCGGTGGCGGAACGTTCGTAGGGAAGATACCACTCCGGCGGCATATTCGGCTGCACCCGGTTAACTTTTTCCACCATCGATGCCGGCGGCAGAGAGACCCGGGCCCGCATATGGGCGATAACTTCATCCATCAACAGAATAACCGGATTACGGTATTTTTCAGCCAGGTTAACGGCTTTAACTGTGTACTGGAAAGCCTCTTCAACGGTAGCCGGGGTGAGAACGATAATCGGGTGATCACCGTGGGTACCCCAGCGTGACTGCATAACATCGCCCTGGGATGGACTTGTCGGCATGCCGGTGGAAGGGCCGCCGCGCATGACATTGACGATTACCAGGGGGATTTCTGCCAGGCAGGCAAATCCTAAGTTTTCCTGCATCAGAGAAAATCCCGGCCCCGAGGTCGCAGTCAGGGTTTTGCAGCCGCCGATTGAGGCGCCAATGATGGCGGCTATACTGCCGATTTCATCTTCCATCTGGATAAACTTGCCGCCGTTGGCGGGCAGGCGGTCGGCCAGAATCTCAGCGACTTCAGTTGACGGGGTAATCGGATAGCCGGCAAAAAAATTGACTCCGGCGGCCAGGGCACCTTCGGCAACCGCTTCATTGCCCTGCATTAACTGATAGGAGGATTTTCTGCTCATGATTAGGATTCCTCCTCAAGGTTCGGTTGTTTTTCAACTTCCTTGACGTTTATGGCAAAATCGGGGCAGCGCAGTTCACACATGTGACAGGCGATACAATTCTGCGGTGATTTAGCGAAAACTTTACGGTTTTCATCCATTGCCAGAACCTCTTTCGGGCAGAAAGCGACACAGATTCCGCAACTTTTGCACCAGTCGGAAAAGATTGTGATCTCGGGATGTTCGCTTGAACCGGTCTCGGTCGGAAGAGTGCTTTTTTTAGTCATATTGATTGAACCATGGCGGTAAAATATGGTGAAGTGACGGTTGCTTCATGTGTGTAAAACCTATTATTCAAAATCTATACCTGAAATCATCTCTGTCGTTAGGTTTCGAGGATGGTTAAGGCAAAGCACTGATTGCTTGAAGTGTTGCATATACTTAAAAAAGTTAATTTGTCAATTGATTTTTTCATGCTTGCATATTAAGATAATGACTGATAAGAATGCTGTGTGAATTTTTTATATTAGTTCAGGAGATTTTGGTGATGAGTTCGTTCTTCCGCAAGAGATTATGGAAGGGGCTGTTCCTGTTAGTTCTTTTGTCTTTTCTGTTGCCGGAATTCTCTTTGGCGACCGGAAACCCGGGGTTGAAGGTCAGGCGTGTGGGTGTGATAGCATATGCTGACCCGTTTCTTAAGTCTTATGAAGGGCTTCGGGTCGGTCTGCAGAATGAAGGTTATAAACTTGATGAAGATATTGTTTTTAAAGTTCACTCGGTTGACGGTAATACCGCCAAAGTGGCCCAGCTGGTAAGAGAGTTTTCCGCAGATAAGGTTGATCTTATTTATACTGTGACCACCTCCGTAACTCAGGCAGTCAAAGCTTGTATCAGTGAAAATCGAATAGATATCCCAGTCGTTTTTACTGTAGTTGCCGACCCTGTCGGTTCCAGAATTGTTACCAGTCTGCGCCATCCCGGCGCCAATATTACCGGAATCAGTCATGTCTCAAAAGAACTTTTGCCGCAACGCCTGCTGGTTTTTAAAAAAGCCTTTCCAAAAATTAAACGGGTAGCGGTTTTTTTTGACCCCGATGAAGAGGTTTCGAAAAGTTCCTTTGACCAGCGTTACATTCATCAGGCGGCACAGGACTCCGGAGTGACGATGGTTGTCAGCCATGTGCATAACCAGCAGGAGCTGCAGGATGTGTGTCAGAAGTTTACGGCGGCAGATATTGATTCAATCTTCATGCTGCCGGATGCGCTTTCGGTAGCCTCATTTAAGGTTTTTTTGCAGATGTCACAGCGTTTAAAAATTCCTTTCATGGTAATTGACAATATGTTACTGCAGCGGGGCGGCGTTATGGGTTACAGTCCCGATTTTTTTGCCGTTGGGGTGCAGGCGGCAAGTGTGGTTGAACAGGTTTTCAAAGGGGTTCCGCCGGGTGATATTGCGGTTCAGAACCCGGAAAAAGTTAAGTTGGTGGTCTCCCTGAAAGAGGTCCGGAAACTGGGTCTGGAAGTGAGTGAGGAGGTTCTTTTGCAGGCAGATGAGGTTTTACGGTGAGATTTAAGGTATCTCTCTATCGCAAATTTCTGGTTGGTTTCATTCTGATTGCGGCCTTGCCTCTATTGGGTAGTTCACTCTATTTCTATGAGGTCCTGCAGAGCTATCTCTATCGGGATGTTGCCCGCTCCAGCATGATTGAAGCCCGGGTTGCGGGTAAACAGGTGGCCTGGTACATCGGTGAGATCCGTCATTCAATTAAATTTGCAGCGAGTCAATACCTGTTTAAGCGGAAAGACGGCAGGTTGTTGTCCTGGGCCTACCGCCAGCACCAGGAAGTTCGTAAAATAGTAATTATTGACACCGGTAACCAGGTGGTTGAATCGTTGTCGCGTTATGGCTATCTTAGTCCCGGCACTATTTCCCCACTGGCCGCCTATACCACTGAATTTCCTCGGAAAGAGATGGTCTTTTTCAGCCAGTGGCGGCTTGAACCGCAGCTGGTTCTGGTGTATCCGATTTTTTCCCTGACGACCGGGAAGCAGCAGGGTTATCTCTATGCCGAACTGGCACTTAAGAATCTGTTCAATAATTTCCCGCGCCGGGCGACGGGAGAACATCAACTTTCTTTGATTAACCTGCGTGGAGAAATAGTTGCGCATAACGAAATTGAGCATGTTTTGCAAGGGGGTAAGGTCAGGCATTATGATTCGGTATTAAAAGTGCTGCGCGGAGCTGAATCTGCTTTTGCAGAGTATCTAAATATTGATAATGATGAAGTTTTGGGGGTCGCAGTTAAGGTGAAAGGTTTGCCGTTACTGGTAGTCAGCGAAACTCCGTTGACCCAGGCATACGCCTTCGCCCACACATTAAGAAATACCTTTATCTATGTTTTCTGTTTATCTCTGGCTTTAATCCTGCTTGGCAGCTGGTATCTCGCCCGTTCGATGACCCGTCCGATTGCCACCCTTTTTCAGGCAAGTGAACGGATTCGTCAGGGTTCTCTCGAGCCGGTAGTTGGGGATTTTCCGGATGATGAAATCGGTGCCTTTGCTCGCTGCTTTGATCAGATGGTGGCATCGTTAAGGGCTGATCGGAAACTGCGTGAGGAGGTTGAGGAAAAGCTGCGTGAAGGTGAAAAGCACTACCGCATGGTTGCTGATTATGCCTACGATATGGAGTGCTGGCGCAATGATGAGGGAGAATTTATCCATGTTTCGCCTTCTTGTGAAGCTATTACCGGTTACTCACCGCAGGAGTTTTATGACAATAATGTTCTGATGAATGATATTGTGCTCGAAGATGATCGCGGCATCTTTGTTGGTCACCGTCATGAAGTCGCCCAAAATGGCACATTTCGGCCAATCGAGTTTCGAATTCGTCACAAAGATGGCTCAGTCTGCTGGTTAAGTCATACCTGCCGCCCGGTAACTGGTCCTGACGGGGAAGCTATGGGGGTGCGCGGTAGTAATCGGGATATCACAGCGCTGAAATTGGCCGAAGACTTTCTGGTAATGGAGCAAGAGCGTCTTGCGGTTACACTGCGCAGTATTGGTGATGGAGTAATAACTACAGACATTACTGGTATGATAACTCTGATTAACCCGGTCGCTGAAACCCTGACCGGCTGGAGTAGTGCTGATGCGTTAGGGCGAACTGTCAGTGATGTTTTTCATGTTGTCAATGAACATACCCGGAAGCCAATTAGTTGTCCGGTAATCGAAGCTTTGCGGGAAAACCGGATCATTGAGCTTATGAATCACACTCTGTTGCTTTCGCATGCCGGTGAGGAAATTGCAATTGCAGATTCCGCCGCCCCGATTGTTACTCAGGAGGGTAAATGCTTGGGGGTAGTTCTGGTTTTTCGGGATGTCCGGGATGAAAAGAAAATGCAGCAGGAACATCTCCGGAGTGAGAAGCTGGCGGCAGTCGGGGTGCTTGCTGGCGGTATTGCTCACGATTTCAATAATCTTCTGATGGGTCTGCAGGGAAGTCTTGATCTGATCAAAATTTCCAGTGGTAAAGATCAGGAGAAAACCGAAGAATATCTGGCCCGGGCGGATCATGCGATTGAACGGGCCGTAGCTTTGGCCAGGCAGCTTTTAACTTTTGCCAAAGGCGGAGCGCCGATTAAAGATCGGGGCGGGGTCAGGCTGCCGGCTCTGGTGCAGGAGTCGGCTGAGTTTGTTCTGCACGGCTCACAAATTAAGGTTGAGTACGAGGTTGAAGATGGGATATGGGGGGCGGAGATTGATTCGGGTCAGATCAGCCAGGTGGTTAACAATCTGATTACCAATGCCCGGCAGGCGATGTCCGATGCTGGTATTATCAGAGTTAAGATAGAGAATATACTGGTCGCTCCCGAGGAGTATCCGGATCTGCAGCCTGGATACTATGTTAAAGTTTCAGTTCAGGATCAGGGCGGTGGCATTGATCCTGAAATTTTGCCGCGAATTTTTGAACCCTATTTCACCAGCAAAGAGGCCGGCAGTGGTCTCGGTCTGGCTACCAGTTATTCGATAGTTGCCAATCATGAAGGTCGGATTGAGGTTGATTCACAGCCGGGTATCGGGTCGACATTTGCCTTTTTTCTGCCGGCTACCGGAGAACTTGAAGGTGAAGAGGTTGGTACCGTTGGAGATTTGCCGCAGGAGAGCTTGAAAACTGATGCTAAAGTTGAGAATTGCCGAATTCTGCTGATGGATGATGAAGAGATGATTTGTGAGGTTGTCAGTGAAATGTTGGAGATGCTGGGTTACGAGGTTGTTGCGGTCGAGGATGGAGAAGCTATGCTTGAAACCTACAAGGCGGCTCTGCGGGATGGAACAAAGTTTCATGCAGTCTTGATGGATCTCTCAATTCCGGGCGGCATGGGGGGCCGGGAGGCGATCAAACACTTACGCAATATTGATTCTGACGTGTTTGCGATTGTTTCAAGCGGCTATTCTCAGGATCCGGTGATGGCAAATTTTGCGGCCTACGGCTTTAATGCCATGGTCGCCAAGCCTTACAAAGTCCAGTCTTTGGTTGCGGTTCTGGGCGATAGGTTAGATAAGGAGTGTGGTTAGTTCTTGGTAGGCGTCAAAGTAACTATATCTTCTTTTCATGCTGTTAAGCATGGGTTAACTGTTTAGAAGTGAGTTGAAATAGGTTGGGACCTCAGCTGTAAAAGTTAGCGGTTGTTTGGTGTGGGGGTGGATTATATTTATGGTCGCAGCGTGCAGTGTAAGTCTTTTAATCCCTTTGGCTTTTTCCCCATAGACTTTATCTCCGGCGACCGGGCAGCCCTGGTCGGCAAAATGGACCCGTATCTGGTTTTTGCGGCCGGTTAAAAGTTCAATTTCAAGCAGGCTGAACCTTTCTGATTCGCGCACTGTTTTATACGCAGTTTGGGCGAGTTTACCGTTTTTGGGGTCGTCAACCGAATACATTTTGTGGGCCCGATTTTCAGCCAGATATGAAGTGATTATGCCCTCTGCTTTCGGCAAGGTTCCATGAACTACGGCCAAGTACTTTTTCTTGAAATTATGCCACTCCTTTTGGAGAAAAAATTTAGCCCGCTCACTCTTTGCAAAAACGATAACCCCTGAGGTGTCCCGGTCCAGGCGGTGGACAATAAATATTCGGTTTCTTGATTTAGGGTTCCCCTTGCGGACATATTTAGTTAGAAGAAAATATGCTGTATTCTCTTTGACCTTGTCACTGCTTACAGTTAAAAGTCCGTTTATTTTATCGACAACCAGAATGTCCTGATCTTCGTAGAGGATAGAAATCCCCCGAGGTTGAAACTTTTTTTTGGGACCTTTAAAGTTTTTTTGCGCTTCATGCATCAAATAGTTACCTGTTTTTCCTTGTCATATTCAGCCCAGTACATGGGGTCAGGCTTGACTCATGGGTGTTATGCTTGTGCTCACAGATTCAGTATAGGGGTGAAAATAGGTGGGCTTTATTCAAGTCTTCATTTTTTTGAATATTTACAAGTACAAAGTAGGTTTTTAGAAATTGAATTAATCGCCAGTAACATTAGAGTATTATAGTCGTAGTGCTTTGCCAGATTATTCCCAGGGTATAGGCGATCATGATTATACCGATAAAGAATTCAAAAAAGAGACTGAATACGGCGCCGATGACAGCCCCGATTCCGGCTTTGAAACTTTCACGTTGACTTTTGACGGCAAAAGTCAGCTCGCAGATGAAGGCACCGGCAAAGGCGCCGATCAGTGAGCCTCCCGGAGCCGGAATAAATATCAAGCCGAAGAAGAATCCGGCAAAAGCCCCGATAATTCCATATTTCCCCGCCCCCATAACCTTGGCGCCGAAGCTGGTGATAAAAAACTGGCCGATTGAACCCACCAGCATCAAACCAAAAAGTACGAGAACAGCCGAACTGGAGATGATCTGAAAATTAGTCAGCAGAGCGTAAGCGAGAGCCCCGACAAAGATCAGGCCGCAGCCCGGCATGACCGGCACCAGCGTACCAACTATGCCGATCAGGCAGAGAATCGTTAGGATCGCGATTTCCATTCGCTCTTTTATGAATTACTTGTTCAGTTTTTTGGGCTCGTAAACGCAGTAAGGCTCTTCCGCCATGAAATTGCCAGTGGCTTCAAATGCCCGGGCCCGGCAGCCGCCGCAGACCTGTTTATAACCGCAGATACCGCATTTCCCTTCGAGAGAGTCGTAGTCCCGTAAGCGGGTAAAAACATTTGACTCTTCCCAGATCTTTTGAAAATCAGTCTCAAGAATATTGCCGGCGTTGGCTTCCAGGTAGCCGCAGGGTTGAACATCACCGGTATGGGAAACGAAACAGAAACCTATTCCACCGAGACAGCCGCGGGTAACCGCATCCAGGCCATGGGTCTTGAAAGTTACCTTTTTGCCGTCGGCTTTACTGCGCTGGCGCAGGATTCTCATGTAGTGTGGTGCACAAGTGGCTTTGAGCTGTAGCTTTACTTTATCGCGTTGATCATAAAACCAGTTTAAGGTGCGCTCATACTCGGTGGCTGGAATCTCCTGCTCTTCAAGTTCCTTGCCACGACCGGTGGGAACCAGGAGGAAAATATGGTGGGCAACTGCGCCCAAGTCAACCGCAAGATCAAGGATTGCCGGGATCTCGCTGAGGTTGATCTTGGTAATCGTGGTATTAATCTGGAATTCCAGGCCACTTTCTCGGGCAAAGTCCAGGGCCCTTAATGAATTCGCAAAAGAGCCGTCAACTTTACGGAAATTATCATGAGTTTTTGCGTTGGCACCATCCAGGCTGACGCTGATCCTCTGGATACCGCTGTCGATCATGCGTTTGATACTGTTTTTATCAACCAAGGTGCCGTTGGTTGCCATAACCATGCGCAGGCCGAGTTTGGTGCCATAGGCGGCGAGTTCAAAAATATCATCCCGAAGCATAGGTTCGCCACCCGTCAAAATTATAACTGGTTTACTGAAAGAGGCGACAGTATCCATGAAAGCGAATGCTTTTTCTGTGTTCAGTTCTCCCGGATAGGGGCCTTTTTCTGCAGACGCCCGGCAATGAATGCAGGAGAGATTGCAGCTGCGGGTGGTCTCCCAGGCGATCATTCTCAGTTCCGGTGCGCCTTTGTCAGTACCGCCATTAGGGGTCATTTTTTCGGTTTTTGGATGCATAATATTTTACCTTGAAGTTTAAGTTCTACATTGTGTAGTTTGGTTGACACGGCAAGTAGTTTCCATTATTGTCAGTTGCTCGACAATAATGATGTATTCGCAACAAGTTTTGGGATGGCTAAGCAAAAAATTCGATATACAACAACGCAGTATATCGGACTTTTTTACGACGCCATCAATAATAGTGTATAGTGTTAGTGTTTGGCAAGGGAAAATATGTCAGCAAAGTTCCCGCTCTTTTATTCTGACTGGCGGGCAATGATCCTGGCCGCAGGTTTCGGTACGCGCTTAAAACCGCTCACTGAACAGACCCCTAAACCTCTGGTTGAGGTTGCCGGGATACCGATGTTGGCGTTGGTACTTAATCGTCTGCGTGAACTGAAACCTGGGACTTTAGTAGTTAATGGTCATCATCTTTCCGGTCAGATCAAAGATTTTTTGCGGGAAAGAAAATCAGGTTTTCGTCAGCTTGAATATATTTTTGAACCTGCTATCCTTGATACCGGGGGCGGTATTTTGAATGCTGCTCGTTTTCTGGGCGGCCCTTTCTTTGTTACGCTGAACGCAGATATTGTTACCGATATTTCTTTGTCTCAAGCTGTTTCTCAACATCTGCAAAGCCGGGCACTGGTGACGATGTTGCTGCATGAAAGGCCGCGTTACAACCAGGTTGAAGTTGATGTTGAGGGCCGTATCCGGGGATTCGGCGGTGGACTGACAGAATCTGCAAACTGTTTGTTGGCTTATACCGGGATTCAGATATGTTCGCCGCTGCTGCTGGCACTGATGGCCCGGGAGAAGGTTTCAGCTTTTTCTCTGATTACATTTTACAAACGTTTGTTGGCCGCTGGCCGGCTTGATATTAGAGCCCATATTGTCGATACCGAAAATCGTTTTTACTGGCGTGATCTGGGAACTCATGATGATCTTGTCGCAGTTGCGAATGATCTCCGACAGGATAAAACTTTGGCCTGCCGTCTCGGTTTCGATGTTTAAAATTAAAAAGAATTGTAATTATTCAGCTTGTCTCCATAAAAATGATAACAAATGGTGTCGAACATTGCTTCGCCCTTTGTAACGGGGTCAAAGCTAAAGCAATGACCCCAATCGAGACAGGTCGAATTTTTGTCTGTTATGTGGCGATCGGGGTCATAATTGACATTTGCGTTTCCCAGCA
>JAOZKP010000372.1 GCA_029935295.1 bacterium
CTTCCTATAAAGCCGCATTTGATTATGATCTCTGGTTGCGCTTTGCGGCTCAAAGCGCACCTCTGTCTTTTCCTGTCTACCTGGCTTCCTTCCGCCGCCATTCAGAATCTATCAGCGAACTGAATTTTACTGCTCAGTTTAGTGAGGAGTTGGCGATTTGTAAAAAAGAGGCATCTTTTCTATGTTTTCAGATTCACCAGTTTAACTATTATAAAATTGTCTTTATTTATCGTCTTATTAATCGTTGGACACAGCTTCTTCATAATTATCTTACTGCATCAGGACGTAGAAATTAAATTATATCATGCTTACCTCTACTTCACCACACTCTGCGCATAAAGTTTTTATGAGAGGCGCGTTTGTTTCACTCTTTGGAGTGTTGTTTGCCGGTGTTATCAGTTATTTTACGAGAAGATTTATGGTTCTGAACCTACGTCCTGAAGAGTACGGTTTTTTCTACAGTGCTTTTTCTCTGGCAAGTATATGTTTAGCTGTAGTGGATTTGGGAATGGGGAAAAGTGGGACAATTTTATTAGCAAAATATTCTGCGAAAGGAAAAAAATATCAGGTAAATCTTTTTTTTTCCATGGTCTTTTATCTTAAACTATCAATAGGCTTACTGTTTGGTTTGTTGTTATGGCTTCTAACTCCTTATCTGCTGACTAACTACTTCCACTTTTATGAAGGGATGACCACCTTGTACTGTTTTTGCCTGTTTATTCCTCTTCAGGCTTTGGGAGGATTTGTTATTAACAGTCTGGGGGCAGTTAAGGACTTCAGGTCAAGATCTTTAATACAAGTTGCATATTACGGGCTCATTTTTTTACCAATTGTTTGTCTGGTCCGTGAATATGGAACATTTGCAGCAATACTCTCTTATTGCGGCGCTGCCGGAACGGTCATTTGTTGTGGTCTCTTTTATCTTTATAAGAAGTATGACTTGCACTTGGTTTTTAATGTCGGGCATTTTCAGAGCGCTTGGTATGAAATGTGGAACTATGTAAAATGGGTAATGTTTTCAGTCGCGGCCCTGGCAATTTTGAATTATGTCGACACCCTTATGTTGACTTGGTTATGTGGTCTCAAAAGTGTTGCTGGTTACCATGTAGTTTTACCTATTGTGCAGATTACTCAAAGCTTGATGTTTTTGCCGATAATCTTTTTGCCCATTGCGACTGAGCTTTGGCAACAACAACGCCTGGCACAGATCAATACTATTTGTAGTGTTGTGTCTTTGTTAATGGTGGTTTGTCTTGGAGTGAGTCTGCTATTTCTGATTCCATTTTCAGAATCTGTTATAACTATATTATTTGAAAAAAGTTATGTATGGGTGGCTCCTGCTCTGGTAGTTTTGGGATGCGGCACACCAATTTTGGTTTTGGCTCATTTTTATCTTAATGTTATAAACAGTGTTGAAAAACCAAGAGTTGCATTTTATACAACTCTGGCGGGGTTGTTAAGTAATATTCTTTTGAATTTATGTTTGATACCATACTTTGATATCGTTGGGGCTTCTGTGGCAACGTTGCTCTCATACCTACTGATAGCAGTTGTGGCCCTGCGATCACTGAGACATTATACTGGTCTGATTTTGCCATGGCTTCGGATGATATGGTTATGTGGTTCGGCGTTTTTTATGGCGGGCCTCATCGTTGCGATGAAATATTTATATGATACCGGAGGTTTTAACCTTGTAGTGGTTGTGTCAGTTTTAATATGTTATTGCCTTATCAGTTGGTTGGTTGTGAAACCTGTTTTGGAAGTGGCAGGAATGAAATCTGGAAAAATTACGAATTTATTTCATTGAGAATATTTGTAATCGCTCCTTGTTTATTGAAATATTCTCCCCGGCCATGATTCGCAGGAAGCTGTTCCCATTTTTGAGACAGGTTTAAAAGTTCTTGGGGAGATGTGACATTGAAAGCACAGTTATCATCACATAAATGCAGCATTCTGCCACTTGAGAAAAAAGGTAATATTATGGTGATCGTGCCTAGTGATAATGCTTCAAAATGTGTTGTGGATGAGATGCTGAGATGCAGGTGAGATCTTTTTATCAATTCAAATGTTGAAGGAGGTTCATTTGCTGCAATTACTCTGACACAAGAAATGTTACGGAATATCGAGGTGTAACGATTTTTTTTGATTGATTCATTCGCCGGGTGTAACTTTATATATAATAAAAAGTTCAATTGTTTGTTGGCTAGTGTAATAAATTCTAAGAAAAATTGACAAACTTTTTCCTGCTCAATGCCCTGAGATGTAAAGAGAAGGGTGCATTGTCTGTTTTTATTTATTTTTTGACCTCGATAAATATCCACTCTCGGATTCCCTGTAACACATATGGAATCACCCCAAAATCCAAGTAAGTCTAGTTCTTTTTTGTAAAACTCACCATACAGAAGTAACTTGTCGGCTATTGGCATATTGTTTTTGTATGGTAATGCATAATCTGTCCATGTGTATGAATAATGGTTTCTGTCGATAACTCCATGTTGAAATTCAAATGTTTTAATTCCTAATTCTTTTGCTGCTGCCACCAACATATATTCACCAGCAATTGGTACGAAAATTCGCTGGGGTTTAATTCTAGATAAAAAGATCTTATAAAAAATTTTCCCCCAATAAAAATAAGAAAGACTTCTGATGATTTCTTGTTTTGTAATTAGATCTTTTTCTAGTTCATCTTCTAAAGAGTGAAAAATTTTTTCAGCTATTATTTTTATTTCTTTTGGTCTTATACTTAAAAGAGTCATTATGAAAGTTAAGAGTTCAATTGGAAAAGAT
>JAOZKP010000373.1 GCA_029935295.1 bacterium
AAAAAACCGATTGAGTTCAAGTGAAAACTATTGGCTCAGCACCATCTTCAAGCTTACCGATTTCTCCGATCACATAACCCTGTTCGTCTAGCCCGGGCAGACGTTCAAGGATAGCATCAACCTCTTCCGCAGCAACTATCAGAGCCATGCCGATGCCGCAGTTAAACGTCGTCAGCATCTCTTTATCGGCAACCTTGCCTTCTCTCGCAATCAGGTCGAAAATCGGCAAACGCGGCCAGGAGTTGGGATCGATTCGTACTTGGCAACGGTTCGGAACAACCCGGACAACATTCTCCTGCAGACCACCGCCGGTTATATGGGCAATGCCCTTAATACTGAAATCACGCTGCAGATTCAGAAGTGAACGTACGTAAATCCGGGTCGGCCGCAAAAGTTCATCGCCGAGATTCAACTCCAATTCAGGCAATTTTTTGTCCAGACCATAACCGCTCTCTTCGAGCAGAACCCGCCGCGCCAGTGAGTAGCCGTTACTGTGCAACCCGGAAGATGCAAGGCCGATAATCTTATCTCCGACTTTAACCTCAGAGCCGTCAATCAACCGTGATTTATCAACAATACCGACAGCAAAACCGGCCAGTTCATAATCAGAACCCTGATAAAAACCCGGCATTTCCGCACTCTCACCGCCAATCAGGGAACAGCCGGACTCCTTGCAGCCTTTGGCAATCCCGGCAATAATCTCGGTCGCCCGATCAACATCAAGCTGACTGGAGGCCAAATAGTCAAGAAAAAAGAGCGGCTCGGCCCCCTGCACGACAATATCATTAACCACCATCGCCACCAGATCGATACCGATAGTGTCATGTTTATCAGCTAAAAAAGCGATCTTTAATTTGGTACCCACCCCGTCAGTTGATGAAACCAGTATCGGGTCCCGATAATTCTCTGTCCGCAGAGAAAAGAGGGCGCCAAATCCGCCAATATCAGCCAGAACCTCGGGCCTGAAGGTATCCTTCACCAAAGGTGCAATATTTTTTACTAAACGGTTTCCAGCCTCAATATCAACTCCGGCATCTTTATAGGTCAAACCTTCTTTTGCTTTACTCAAAACATTTTCCTCGCTGCAAACATGCTCATTTAAACTTAAGTTATCTCAATTTTTGGTAACTACTTTAACATAAATATGAAAAATTTATTTACCACTCGTTCGCGACGCTCACTAGAGAGCACAGAGAGTAAAAAAGTTAATCAATAACCACTCATCTCCCCTCAGTGAACTCTGGGTTCTCTGTGGTAAAAAGAGCATTGCTGAATAGTAGCTATTATTGTAACTAATCAGGGAGTAAAAATCAATCTATATATGTTTCACCGGGAAAATCCCTTTGTCATACAAGGCAGTTAAAGTTCGCTGAACTGCACCACGATTGCGCTCAATCGTGGCCTGAGCCTGGCATCCGACGTCACGCACAAATTCCTGATCTTTAAGACAGCGGCCGAGCATAATTTCAAGCTCTTTCTTGCCTGCAACCGGCAGACCGCCGCCCTGTTCATCCAGAAACTTGAACCCGTCTTTAAAATTTGCAACATTGACACCATGAATAACCGCCCGGGCAAAAAGAGCGGCTTCCAGTGGATTATGACCGCCAACCCCGGGAATCAGAGTACCGCCAATGATCGTAAAATTTGCCAGGCGATAAAAATGAATTAAATCACCTAGAGTATCAAGCAGCAGCACCGCCGGCACTTTATAAAAACCAGATGCCGGCAAACTATCTTTAATCTCTGAAAAACGCAGGAAATCGATCCCTCGACCGCGCAGGAGCTCGGCCACCGCCGCAAAACGGTGCGGATGCCGCGGTGCCAGAACCAGACATACAGGTTCAGTGTTTCCGAACCGGCCAGAGATATTCTTATCCCAGGCAGCAAGGATCATCTCCTCTTCTCCGGGATGAGTTGAACCGGCCACAACCACCTGCACATCTCTGCCAAAGAGTACCTGACAGTCAATCTCAAAATCCGGGACAAGCGGCGGCAGAAGATCAAATTTCAAATTACCGCTGAAGACAATTTTATCCGCCGGAGTACCCAATCCGGCAAACCTCGCTCCGGAAACCCGGTCCTGAACAATCACAAGATCCGGCACCGAAAACATAGACTTCGTAAAAAAATCAAAAATCTGATAGTCGACAAAGCTTTTTCGCGAGAGCCGGGCATTCACCAAAGCCAGCGGCAACCGTTGCCGCTTTATAAAATTAAACAGATTCGGCCAGAGCTCAGTTTCAGCAACAACCAGGGTTATCGGTCGAAAATACCGAAAAAACCGCTCCCATAAAAAAGGGAGATCCAGCGGCATCATAACCACTTGCGCTTGTGGAAATGCCTGCCGGGCAGTCTCACGGCCGGTCAAAGTCATAGTTGTCACCAGCAAAGCCGACTCAGGATTCTCGTCCTGCCAGGCCCGTACCAGCGGCACCAGCATCTGCACTTCACCCACCGATGCCCCGTGAAACCAGACCGGCCGGCGACTTTCCAGGCCACGCAATCGGGGCTGCGGCCAACCCCAACCTAACCGCTCACCCATCCCCACAAGACTTCCCTGACGCCGATACATATACCACAAGAGTAACGGCCAAAGAAACAGCAGGAGAAGAGTTAGAATAGTATTGTAGAGAATAAACAAAGTATTTTATTTAAAATCCAATGGCTTAAGTTTCCCGCAAAGACGTTTATGCGTTTTGGGTGCAAAGGCGCCAAGTAAACCGAGAGGATACGAGCTTAGGCTTCGCCCCTCCGTAACAGGGGTCAAACTTGACATGTTGCTGGGA
>JAOZKP010000108.1 GCA_029935295.1 bacterium
CTGATGTGTATTTCTATGATTCTGTGTGCGAATTGTTTGAACTCTTAAACATTTTCAGGAGCTGCAGGTAGCGGGCATTTAAATCCCACCTTTTTTCAATATCATGTTGGAGAAGACGAAAAATCTCCAAAGTCAGCTGGTCTCTGGTTGAGCGGGCAGAAATTAGCTCCTGCAGTTGGCATGCTTGAGTTTTAACCATACTCTCAAGAAATGAGACCCGGGCTCCTAATTTGTCGATACTTTCGATAGTCTCTTTGTCTGTTGAAGAGTGGGAGGGGGATGTTTGTTCACCTTGCTCTGTATTATTGAGCTCTTCAGAGGTGAAAAGAGAGCTTTCAGAACGGGCCTTGATTACAGCATTCACTGTCTCTTCCGTAATTGTCATCAGGCCGTCGGCATAGCCATGTACCAGAGCCATGTCGCATATGTAGTTGATCAGTCGCGGTATGCCCTGGCTCTCGGCCCAAATGGCAGAGGTTGCCTGGTCGGTAAACAGTGAAGCGTAGGAGGGGCAGCCGGCAACATGGAGCCGGTGCCGGATATATTCTTTGAGCTCATTCTGGTCTCTCAATCCTTCCAGGTGATAGTGTACAGTTACTCGCTGGAGGAACTGGCGGAGATGGGAGCGCCTGAGTTTCTGTCGCAATTCGGGTTGGCCGACAAGGATGATTTGAACCAGATGTTCTTCTTCTGCTTCCAAATTGGAGAGCATCCGGATCTCTTCTAAAGTACGATCCGGAAGGTTTTGCGCCTCATCAATAATCAGTGCGACCCGAATCTGTTTCTGCCGGGAGCGTAAAAGAAAGTCCTGAAAGAGGACAATCATTTCACCTTTGTCGAGGCCGTCATATTCCAGCCCAAATTTACGGCAAATGAGTTTAAAGAAAAGTTCTGGGTCAACATCTGTTTGACTGATAAGGCCGATGTTTAAGTTGGTGGGGATTTTGCGCAGAAGATAGTTTATCAGAGTCGTTTTGCCGCAGCCGACCTCGCCGGAGATGACGACAAAGCCCTTGTTTTCATAAACGGCATACTCTAAGTGGGTGTAAGCATCGTCATGTCCCGAACTCATATAGAGAAAATTCGGATTAGGCAGCAGATCGAAAGGTTTTTCCTGTAGGTTGTAGAAATCTTTGTACATTTAATGAGTCTGTTATTTTGTGAGTTATGAAACGGAAAGTGTGGAAATGGAGAAATATTTTTTCGCTCGTAAAAACTTACAGTCTATTCACGGGCTTTGTTTAGAATAGTGCCGATCAGGTGTTCTTTGCCGATGCGATCAATGGCCAGCTTGACATCATTGCGGGTGGTGCTTTCTGCTTCAACCACTAAAACGATACCGTCGACGAATTTTGAAAAGAGCAGGGAGTCGGCAGCGGTTAGAATATCGGGGCCATCAAAGACCAGGATTCGTTCAGGGTAGCGTTCTTTCATCTCTTTAACCAGTTCTGCCATTCGGGATGCACCGAGGACTTCTGATGAAGTGGTTAAAGGGCGGCCTCCGGGAAGCAAGGTAAGTTTGTCAATGCCGGGGTTGATTAAGATTTCCGGGATAGACACCTTGCCGAGAAGATAGTCTGATAAGCCTTTCTCCTGAGGTAAGCCAAAGTAGTCAGTTATAGTTGGATTTCTTAAATTAGCATCAATCAAGAGTACGGTTCTTTCGATCTCCTGCGCTAGACTGATTGCCAGGCTTATCGCATTGACAGTTTTTCCTTCACCCGGTTTCGGGCTTGTAATCAAAACCGAGTTGCCGCCGCTGGGGAGGAGGCGTTGTAATAGCTGAGTTCGTAGAATCTTAACCTGGTCTGCTGCTGGATGCAGGCGGCAGTCATAGATTATTTTATATTTTTCCAGGCTTTCGCGGTTTATCTCTTTGATCCTGGTTTGGGCGGCGCCTTTATTGTCGTTAATGGTTCGATTGTCAGTTGATGATATTTCAGGTGCTTTTTCTTTCCTGGGTTCGAAATGGTCAAGAGGTTGTTTGCTGGGCGGATTTAAGGGTTGACTGTCAATTGCAGCCCCATGTACGGTTTTTGCGTCTTCGTTTGCAGCGCTATTGGTAGCAAGCCTATCTTGGTCCTCTTGGCGAGCTCGAGCCAGAGCTTTTTTCAGTTTATCGTGTGACATTGATATCCTCTATATTCCCATGCGGCGCATAATTTTTATCCAGACTATGTCCAGCGGCATATAATAGATGTGGATTGCCGCAAGGGCCGCCGCAAGAGTGCCAACTATAAGTAAGATGATTAAAAAATAACGTAAGTGTCGCCGGCGGCGTTCAATGCTGTTCTCCATTACCGGCATGGTAGTTAATATCGGAAGCCCGGTTAAGCGGGCAAGATCAGCACTGCTTTTGATGCTCGTATTGAGGTTTTCGCGTAGGGCCGCGACCCCGGTGGCAAAACCTAAAGCGAGGACAAAACCGATCAGGGCGATTGCCAGCCGATTCGGTTTAGATGGTTTTTCTGGGGTTAAAGCAGGATCGATAATGGTGAAACGTTCCCCTTGCTGCGACTCTTCCATCTCCTGGGCAACCTGGGCTTCAGTGAGTTTTTGACTGATGTCAGCATTGCGCGCTTGGGCCTGCTCCAATTCCCGCAGCATTTTTTTGTAGTCTCTTTCTACAAGTGGTGCATTTTCAAGCCTGGTCTGATACTCTTCAAGTCTCTGTTGATTGCGTTTGATTGCGGCTTTTAGGGAAGAAATCTCGAGGTTTGCAGATTGAACCTGGATCTGGATGTTAATGTAAGCAGGGTTGGTAACACTCTCCGTAGTGACGCCCATGTCGGATTTATGGTTTTTCAAGTCAATGCGGTTTTTATCAATTTCCAGTTTGAGATTGTCAATTTCCTTTTCCAAACGTATTCTATCCGGGTGTTTTGCACCAAATTTTCCGGCAAGTTCTTTCTGCCGACGGTCTAATTTTTTAAGTTGCTCCTCTTTTGCTTCAAGTTCATTGATGGCAGAGAGCTGATCCGGTTCCAGGGCTTCAAGTTCAGCGATCTCACGTTTGGTTTTTATGATATCCGGATGTTTAGCGGAATAACGTGATTGCAGGCGTAAGATTTCCAGGCGTAAAGATTTCAGACGTTCATTCGGGGGTAGTAGCAGGCGCCCTTCATCACTGCGCAGAGGGTTCGAGTTTTGTTGCGGATCTATGCCTGCCAGTTGGCCTTCCAAATAGAGTTTACGCTCATACAGGGAGCTGAGCTTCATTTGATTCTGTTCCAGGTCGCGGGTTAGACGATTAACTGCCTGGAGATTTACATTATTGAATTCCGGCAGTTCGCGACCGTGCTTTTGTTTGAACAGGCTGAGTTTGTTTTCGAGTTCGTTGATCCGTTTTGTGAGTTCGTTGCGCTCTTGTTTAAGAAATGAGGTGATATTGGTCACCCGTTTTTCGCGTTGGCGCAGATTTTCTTCGAGGTAGAGTGAGGCTAAACGATTGGTAACTTTGGCGACTGTGCTTGGATTTTCACCTTCATAAGAGAGGTTGAAAGCGATAGTTGCAGTGCTTGGGCGGCCGGTACGCCGGTCAACGACATCAGCGCTGACCGTTTGCAGAGAGATGTCTTCGCGTAAGCGTTTAATGATTTCTTCACGAGTATGGTTCTTTTTCATCTCTGGATAGAGTGTGAAACGTTTAATGATTTCTTTGAGGCGCGGTCGGCTCATTATCTGTTGCGTTATTACCTGTAGACGTTCTTCGACATAGCTGGTGATGGTAGTGCGAACAAATTCCTGGGGAATCTGCTGTTCTTCAATCAGGATTGTAGTTTCGGCCCGGTAGACCGGCGGCAGGAACAGGGCTAAAGCAATAGCTGCGAGCCAAGTTAGGAGAAAAAGCGTTATGAAGACGCTCTTCTGCCGTCTGATTATGCCCCGAATCTGGTCTAAGGTGATACCTTCGGTCTGTTGCATAGTATTTTGGGTCTCTAGTGAAAATTGTAAAGTTGTTGTCCTGATAGATTATTTTTAAACTGTGATCAGGGTACCACGATGACATCACCACGTTTCAGGATGATATTCTGAGCTAGATTTTTGCCTTTTTCAACCTCGTGGTAGTCAAAAGGAATTTTTTTCATCGTTCCGTTTTCGTGGCGTAAAATATAAATTTTACTGTCTGCGGCAAAAGGGTTGAGGCCGCCGGCCATAGCTAGAACCTGCATTACTGTGGTTTCCAAGTCAATCGGGAAGAGGCCGGGTTTGTTGACTTTACCGATAACGTATGCTTTCAGGGAGTTAATCTGGCGCAGCATGACAGTTACTGTGGCTTCCGGGACAAAGTCCTGCAGTCGTTTACTGATCTCTTTTCGCAGGTCAGTGACTGTCATAGTCGCGATGTTGATATCACCAATCAGTGGGAACGTAATTATCCGATCTGGAGGTACAATTACTTCACGACTCAAAGATTCTTCTTTCCAGACAGATATTTCGAGAACATCACCCGGTCCGATATGATATCCCATGCGTTCGGCACTATGTGCTGAACCCGGCAGAGCCGCAAGCGCAAAGAACCAGAAAGCCATAAGAGTGAAAATAAATTGCCGAGGGGTCAGGTGGTGCATTTTTAGAGGCGCTGTAGATTGAGACATAAAGATTGACCAATTTGATGTTTATTGCAGAGTAGACTTCAGGGTGTCTTGAAAAAGTAGAATTTTTTTTCGAGTGCAAGGCAGACGAAATTTTTAACCACAAGAATACATTTAGTATTTTGAGGATTAAAATTTGAGTCTAACGCAGCAATCGGACAAAAAGGCAATTTTTCGAGGTACCCTTCAACTTGGGGAGTATAAACAGTAACATTACCAATACTGTATAGCTCGACACCCTGAAAAATTCAACCGTTATTTTCTGGTTTTACAGAATAATAACGATTGAATTGCCGGTGAGTGTTTTGGTGAACTGCCTACAAAAGACCTATCGGTTTGCAACTGTAATCTGGAAAAACTGTTTCAAGGTTTGGATTGTTCAGGTGAAGCCCGATGATTTCAGCGAAAATATCTCTGAAATCAAGAGTATGGCTCAGGTATCTCCCTCTATAGAGATTTTCAGGGTTGAGGCCGGGCCAGGCACCGAAAATACCGCCGTTTATTGGGTGGCCAATAGCGAACCAGGCGGCGGCGTTGCCGTGGTCGGTGCCGCCGGAACCGTTTTCCCGAGCTGTACGACCGAATTCTGTCATGGTTAAAATTACCACATCATTCATCAGCCCGCCAAGATCACTGTAGAGAGCTTTGATGCCTGAAGCAAACTCCTGGAGTCTTCGTGCCTGGTAACCTCCGGTCTGGGCTCCACCTTGATTGGAGTGGGTGTCCCAGCCGCCAAAATCCAGAGTTGCGGTTTCCAGTCCCACTCCCTGTTTGATGAGCATTGCCGTTTGCATTAGCTGTCGGCCGTAGTTTGAGTTGGGATATTGAGCTCCGTTTTCAGGCTCATAATCATCCGGTTTCAGGGTTTCGAGAAAATCGAGGTTGTCGAAAAGAATCAGGCCCTGTTCGTGTAGACTTTTCCGGTTGTTGTTATCCGGATCTACGGGTTGTTCATAAACCTGGCGGAGCCGGTTGCGGAAGCTGTCAGAATTACTGTCGCTGGTAAAAGAGAAATCACTTATATCATTGAAAATTGATACCGGTGCTTCGCCCCGGAGTGAATGCGGGATTTCGTTGCCAAATCCGATTGCTCTTAAGTGGGGATTCCCAGTCGGGGAGGAATGGTTCAGGTGACGGTTAAGCCAGCCGTCAAGAAGTTTGTCCCGGGCGCCGCTTTCAATTATTATTTCACTATCAAAATGGGAACGGTTGCCATTCGGATAGTGAACTGTAGGCATGACCGCCAGGTCTCCTGCTTTAAAAATTTCCAGCAGCGGAGCCAGGCTGGGATGAAGGCCGAAAAAATTATTCAGTGGTAGAGTTGCCCGGGGATCACCGCTGTCAGGATGAGGTATGGCTATAGTCGGCCGCAGATTGTAGTATTCGGGGTCAGCAAACGGCACAACACAATTCAGACCGTCGCAGCCGCCGCGTTGAAAGATGACAATCAGGGTTTTTCCGGTAGCGGCCTGCGCTTGTTTGAGTTTAAAGTTCCAGGGATTACTGTAGAGAAAGGTGCCGGCGGTGACAGTGCCGGCTGCCATAAAGCGAAAAAAGTCTCTTCTTCTCATGATTCACTCCAGTTCTTTATTGTAATTGATAGGTGGGAAAACTTAAAATGGTACCGGTCATTTCTCTTAATCGGGATTGAGAATCGGTATTGTTGATATCAAATACGCGAGTTTGATTTTCGGTGAGGATGTCAATCGCAAGATTCCACTCCAGCTGTGAATAGTCATTTGCAAAAAGCAGGTCAAAGAGAAATGTGACGATTTCTTCAGCACTTTCAACCTGGTTGTCAATCAGGAAATCTTTAAGATCGACCGAACATACTCTGATACCGGCTTCCTCGTTAAGAACTATTGCATTAGCTAGCAGCAGCCGCTGCAGAAGCTGATTTGAGTTACTCCATTTGGCCCCGGTTTCCGGCCATCCGGTTGGCAGCGGAAAGTAAAATGACTGCATTCCCATACGCTCCATCGATTGCTGCAGATGTCGTCTGATTGGCCTTATCGGCAAATTGCGCAGGAGTCCGGCAGTAAATTCCAGCGGTGTTTTAATCTTGTTGTGAAAGTTACTGCTGTTATTGAATTGAGGAAGGTGAAAAATTTTGAACAGTACCCTGGCGATATCACCGTCACTACCGAGAAATACTTGCGCGACATCTGTGATTGATTTTTCATCCGGGGTATCGGTTATAAAATATTGAAGTAACTTTTTGGCGATATGCCGGGCCGTGGCCGGGTGGCGGGCCAGAATGTCAATGACCTGATAACCGTCTTCGATCCCCTGGCCGGCCGGCAGGGTTGTACCGAGAACAGTTTTCTCATCATAATCGTGTCGGTAGGCATCGAAATAGAATTTTTTATCGTGAACCCGCCAGCCGGTAAAAGCCCGGGCCGCAGCAACGATGTCTGCCTGGGTGTAACCGCCGTCAACTCCCATTGTGTGGAGTTCCATTATTTCGCGGGCATAATTTTCGTTTGGCGCCTGACGTCGGTTTGCGACATTGTCAAGATAGTAGAGCATCGCCGGACTGGTAGCGCTGATTGTCAGTAGATCTCTGAATTTCCCTAGAGAATGTTCCCGAAACAGCTGATTTTCATTCAGTTCATAAATTATTTGGCCGTGAGATGAAATATCGGTGCTGAAATGGTTTTCCCAGAACCAGGTCATCATCTCCTGGAGTTGTCTTCGGCTGTAGGCGGCATAAAGGATTTGGTTCCAGGTTAATTCATCGCGTTCTTCCGGTATGAAGATTGAGATCATATAATCGAAGTTCATATTTTCAACTTGGCCTGGTGTCATTTGCTGTCGCAGAAACTCTTCGGCGCCGATATTGTTAATCTTGTCAAGCAGGTTCGGGGTTGCGCCGAAAGTAATCCGATTAATCAGCTGTCTGGCATTGATCTGTGTCGGGATTATTTTCAGTGCAATTTCAGCTGAGCTCAAATTGCCGGTTCTGTCAGTTGCCGTTATTTTAATGTTGATTTCAGTTTCCGGCTGCAGCAGCTCTCTGGCAACCGGCAGAGACCAGTAGCCGGTATTTGTGTATTGCGGCAGATTGTTGTTGATGATTACCGTTTTGTTCAGTGGTCCAGATAATACAGCCTGCAGGAGAGTAATCTCAGTGTTGTCAGTGGCGGTGCCGGAGAGTATGAATCCGTCGCTGCTGACGTTGTCATTGGCTGCGTGTGAATTAATAGAAATTGTTGGTGGGGCTTGATCGTGAATGACGTTGAGATTTATGGTTGAGGTTGATGTATTGTAGGCGCTGTCAACAGCTCGGGCACTGATAGTAACTGTTTCTCCAGCAAATAGTTCGGTGACCGTTACCGGAGACTGCCATTTGTGGTTGGCCTGGTCAAAATCTGCTTTATAAGCATGCCAGCCGAGTTGCGGTGAGCTGATAAAAATATCAATATGGTCAATTTCCCGGTTGTCGGTTGCGCGTCCGTAGATTGTGAAGCCGGTGTCAGCGACCATCTGATCATCTTCAGGTTTGTCGATATTAATCCAGGGTGGTTCCAGGTCAAGTTTGGGGTTGTCGTTTCCTTGGTTGACAAAGAATTGCATCTCACCTTTGCCGATAATCCAGGAACTGTAAAATCTTTTTTCATTACCGAAAGGATCATAGGCTTTGGCGACATAGACCCGGCCGGCATTGAGACCGGGGACGTCAAAAAAGATGAATCCATCCGCATTCGTGGTCCCGCTTTTAATCCAGTGCAACTTCCCATCCGGGGTTTTTTCAAGCATAACAATTTTCTTGTCTGATAAATAAACGGAGTTGTCGCCGTCAATTAACTGCAGAGGCAAGGTCCCAACTTGAAAAGTGAAGTTCTGTGGGGTTTTTATGGTATTGCTGAAAACCCCGCCGCCGTTGTAGGGTGTGCAGTAAAGGGTATAGGCGCGGCCTTCACCGAGGCCGTCGAGGTCAAAAACAGCATGCCCCTGACTGTCGGTAGTGCGGCTGCTGTGCCATTTTAATTTGCCGTCGGACATTACTTCCTTAGCTGTAATTTTGAGATCCGGGATAGGGGTGCCGCTAAAAGCATTTTCCAGAGTTACGTTTAATGAGGCTGCGGCCCTGCAAAGGGGTGGCCCCAGTAATAAAAACAGGAGAATGAGAGTGCTTGTTGAAATGAGGAAAATGTTGTGATTTGTCTGGGATGGTTTTTCTTGGGGGGAGATGGGGGTGCTTATATCCGGTAGTTTATATGGTGCTGTTATCATGGTGACCTCTCTCTGTTTTGAGTTGGTTGCGGTGGTCTCGGTTTAATGGTGTTCGGAGAAGCAAATACCGGACCCGAAACTAAAAGAAGCAGTTATTTGGGTCTTTTCTGTTTTATGCCGGTTTTTCAGATTTATGTTACAAATACGTTATTTTTTTATCTTTGCTAGGAGGCTGTCCGGGGATAGAAATTTTTTCTCAGATCGAGGCATTTTTTATAAATAAAGCATACCCCAAGGGCACTTCCTACGGGCGCAATATACACCTAGTATTTCGAGCATTATTTAGAAAAAATAACGAAGAGCTGGGGGAAAAGAGCA
>JAOZKP010000374.1 GCA_029935295.1 bacterium
CCCTTCTTCTCCTCGACTAACGGTAACTGGACCGGACTCGGTTTAGCCAATGATAGTCTTACGACCGCGGCTTTGACCCAGGTTACTGTCTACAGTCAAAATGGAAACCCTTTAAGTACGACCAAAAAACTCATCGCAACCGGAGGCCAGGAAGCGCTACCGGTCGCCAGTGGACAAAGTGCGACCGGATGGATGTTGGTCAATTCCCATACGCCGCTTTCCGGATTGGCTTTCATCGGTTTAAATAGTGCCAAAGCCTTGATGGCAGATATTCCTTTTGTTACAGAACTTGCGACGAATCTAATCATTCCTCATGTTGCTCAGGATACAATCTGGGATACCTCAATTCTCATCTGCAACCCGAATAATGCCCAGATTGATGTCTATCTGGAACTGGTTGACGAGAACGGTTTTTCGCAAGGCATTGAGAGTATGGAACTACCGGCTTTAGGTAGTGGCGAATATCACTTGGCGACGCTGTTTTCAGGGGCAACCCGAAAAAAGGGTAAAATCCTGGTTACTGCATCCTCTGGAGTCGCCGCATTTGCTCTCTACAGCGATCTCAAAAGCGGGGGTGCACATTATGCCGGCATCAATGCGGTCGCCGAAGAACCTGACTTCCGCTTTTCAACCCAGACCTTCTCCTATTACTTGCCCTTTTTCTCAAGTGAAAACGGCAACTGGACCGGTCTCGGCCTCGCTAATCCTGATATTTTCGCTACGACAAATGCTCAAATCAAGATTTTTAACGAAGCTGGTACGGTTCAAACCGGAAGTACGATCACTGTCCCAATTTGGGGTCAGCGGGCCCTCCCCTTATCCCCACCAACAGTCAGTCGGGGCTGGATTCAGGTCGATGCGGATGGTCCGCTAAATGGCCTGGCCTTCATCGGTACCGGCGGATATCCATCACTTATGGCGGATATCCCCTTTGTCGAGAATTTGAGTCGCAAACTCATAGTCCCGCATGTTGCTCAAGATACGACCTGGGATACGACCCTACTGCTCTGTAACCCGGCAGTCCAACCGGCCGCAGTCCAGATTATTAGTCAAAATTTACTCGGGGAGGTTAGCGGCACGATTAGCCGGGTCATTGCCGCTCAGGGCAGTGCCAGCTATGGCTTGTCCAACCTGTTTCCAGGTCACCCTAAAATCAGTGGTAAAATTGAGATCACCTCATCAACCGGCCTGGCCGGATTTGCTCTCTACAGTAATAAAAAAAGCGGGGGCTCATATTTCGCCGGAATTAACGCTGAAGCGGTTGAGGAGTGAATCTCGCACCGGCATAGCTGGTGGTTTAATTTTAAGATTGGCAATGGAATAGCTTTACTGGGGCATGAAAAAATGGATACCTATTTGTATGACTTGTAAAGAAATTAGAGACGACAAGGGCTATTGGAATAAACTGGAAAAATACATTACCCAAAATTGCTGTCCAGTAAAGCTTTCGAGATTGTAGCAAGTTTGTTTAAAAATCATTTTTCAGCAAAAACATGGATCAGACTATGAGAAACAAACCAACCTATAAAGAATTGGAACAAAGGATTAAGGAATTAGAGCTGTTACAATCCGAGAACAAGCTGATAACCAAAGAGTTGTTGGAGAGTGAAGAACGCTTTCAGGCTCTTCATAACGCATCTTTTGGTGGTGTTATTATGCATGATCAGGGGGTCATACTGGACTGTAATCAGGGATTGTCTGACATGACCGGCTTTACCAATGAGGAGCTTATCGGTATGGATGGGCTTAAGCTCATCGCTGAGGATTCGCTTGATCTGGTGGTGAGAAATATAAAGAGGGGTTATGATCAACGCTATGAAGTTGAGGGAATACGCAAAGATGGTTCGGTATATCCTCTGGCGATAAGGGGTAAAAATATTCCTTACAAAGGCCATGAAGTTAGAGTGATAGAGTTTCGGGACATCACTGAAGTTAAACTGGCAGAAGCCGAGGTGAGGAAAAGAGAGGCTAAGTTAACCAGTATTTTTCGGGCTGCACCAGCCGGAATCGGAGTCGTGGTTAATCGTGTGATTATGGAAGCCAATGATCGTCTTTGTGAAATGGTGGGCTATCTCCAAGAAGAGTTATTAGGTAAAAGTGCAAAAATGTTATATTCAACAAATGACGAGTATGAACTTGTCGGTCGGGATAAATATAGACAGATAAGTGAGCAGGGTACCGGAACAGTTGAAACTCGCTTACGACATAAAAACGGCAACCTGATTGATGTGCTGCTCAGCTCAACTCCTTTGAATTTTGATGATTTATCAGACGGAGTAACTTTTACCGCCACCGACATATCTGGAATAAAGAAAATCGAAAACAAACTTCGCCAAAGTGAAATCAAGTTTCGTTCAATGATGGAATCAATGAACGATCTGGTCTATATTTGTTCAGATGATTACCATGTGGAATATATGAACCCGGCCATGATTAGAAGAACCGGACACAATGCTACGGGGGAACTTTGTTTCAACGCTATCCACAATTTTGACGAAAAATGTCCATGGTGTGTTGATAAGAATAAAACTAATGGTAAATATTTTGAGTCAAATAGAATCAGCCCTAAAGATAAGCGTTCCTATATGATCTCCCATTCACCCATAGTAAATAGCGATGGTTCCACCTCAAATTTGATAATTTTTAGAGATAACACTGAGCTTAAAGAAACAAAAGATCAACTTCAGCAAGCCCAAAAGATGGAAGCTATCGGCACGCTGGCGGGCGGCGTGGCCCATGATTTCAATAATATTCTCACTGTGATCAGGGGTCATG
>JAOZKP010000375.1 GCA_029935295.1 bacterium
GTACGACTGTAACTTTTGAGTATGGTACGACCGATTCTTACGGAACAACCGTAACCGCTCAGAGTCCGGTAACGGGATCGACGAGCACGGCTGTCAGTAAGGCGATAGGTAGTTTGACTTCAAATACTATCTACCATTATCGAGTAGTGGGTGTAAATGATGTAAGCACCACGAATGGTAGTGACCTAACGTTTACTACGCTGAAATTGCCTACGCATGTTGAGCTTGACGGCCCGGCCACAGTTCTCGGTGGCTCGGTCTCCGGCAAATTTACGTTGACAAGTCTTGACTCTGCAAACTCGGCTGCCAATGTTAATGCGGACACAGTTTTCAATCTCACTTCAAATTCTACTGGAACCGCCACGTTCTACAGTGATGCTGCCGGAACCACGGTGATCACAGAAGTAACCATTGCCGATGGCAATAATGCGATCACGTTTTACTATCGTGACACAAAATTTGGTACGCCGACGATCACGGCGGCCTGGGCCAGCGGTATGGCCCTGGGTTCAGATACTTTTCAGACCCGGATTTGCGGCAATAACGCGTTGAGTTTCGACGGAGTCGATGACTATGTGAATGTTGGTGCGGGGCCAGGGAGTGTAAAAAGTGTTGAATTTTGGGTATATCCAACGACAACGGACGAATATTTTATCGATCTGGACAATGGAACCCACTATATCAAAACGGCTTCCGGCACGCTCTCAGCTGTGGGTTTTGACACTCCAACCATCTATGTGAACGGCGTAGCCAGCACGACGATTATCGCCAACAAGTGGCAGCATATTGGCGTAACTACGGATATCTCTATTAACTCCAACGCTATAACTATCTTTAAGTCCGGCACCAATTATGGCGCAGGTAAAATCGACGATGTGCGTTTATGGGAAGATGTACGCCTTGTTGCCGAAATCCGCGCCAATATGCACCGGGAACTCAAAGGCGATGAGACCGACCTGGTTGGTTATTACAAATTTGATACCGGCAGCGGTACAACTGCCGTTGATTCTGGTTCCGGCGACAACGATGGCACGTTGACCGGTGGTGCAACCTGGGTTACATCCGGTGCTTTTGCCGGGCCGCGCAACGCGCTCGATTTTGATGGATCTGATGATTATGTGAATGTCGGGGCCGGGCCCAATGCCGCAAAGACAGCTGAATTTTGGGTCTATCCGACAACCACAAGCGAACATTTTATCGAGCTGAATGGCACCCACTACATTAAAGCGAGTTCGGGGACGGTCACAGCCGAGGGTTTTACCAGTCCAACCATTTATGTGAATGGTGTCGTGGGCTCGACCATTATCGCCAATGTCTGGCAGCATATTGTCGTATCTACAAATACTTCTATTAATGTCAGTGCTTTTGCTGTGGGCAAATGCGGGACAAATTATTTTTCCGGTAAGATCGACGAACTTCGCATCTGGAATACGGCTCGAACCGTCGTCCAGATTCGTGACAATATGTGTCGTACTCTTAATGGTGACGAAGTCGGATTGGCCGCCTGTTACCGTTTTGACCAGCTAGTCGTTGCCGGGCAAACGACCTTCTACGATTTGACCGTCAATGCCAATAATGGTACGCTAACTAACATGGATGCTACCAGCGATTGGGTCGCATCGACTGCTTTTAATACCTGGATCGGAGCCGAAAGCTCAACCTGGGCAACCTCTGGTAATTGGGGTCGTAGCATTGCGCCGGAAGCAGCCGACAACTTGGGTATTCTCGACTACTCCGACGGGAACGGTTACCCCAGCGGGCACGCCCCGATAATTTTGGGTTCACCAACCGTGAACCATTTTGCACTTGCTACCGATGCCGGAGCTACCGTCTCCTCGAATTTAACAGTAAACGGCAATCAGCTTTTGAATGCTGATTTTGCCGTCGGTTCAAACACGGCTACGGTTGCCGGTAGTCTGATTAATACTAAAACACTTACTATCTCGACGGGCACCGTTGATGCCAACGGCCCCTTTGATGCGACCGGCGGCAATGTCACTTTTACTGGAGCCGGAGAACTTAAACTTGGCGGCAGCACCATTACCAGCCTAGGAACCTTAACCTCAACTATGGGTACGGTGTCTTACGATCGTGCCGGTGCGCAAATGGTTTTAAGTGATACCTACTATAATTTGGATATAGCTGGCGGATCAGCCTCAACCAAAACCCTGGCCGGTAATATTGTAGTCGAAAACGATTTAACAATAGCCGCCGCAACTACGCTGGACACCTCTGGATCTAATTACGCCATAACCGCCAAGGGTTTTTGGGCAAACAACGGAATATTTACGGCGAGAAATTCAACCGTCACTTTTGCCGGCACCTATCAGGATGTTTACGGCAACACCACTTTTTATAATCTTAGCAAAAATGTTACGACTGCTGATACTTTAAATTTTGCGGAGGGAAGCACCACTACTGTCAGCAACACGATGGATTTCCAAGGTGTCACAGGTCAACTTCTCTCCCTGCGCAGCACTAACGATGGCACTCAATGGAAACTTAACCCGACCGGCACCCGAACCGTTGCTTTTCTGGATGTCAAAGATTCCAACAATATCAATGGCACCATAATCAATGCCGTAGGTTGCGGAAGCACCGACTCGGGAAATAATAACGGCTGGCTGTTTGTTTATGTAGCACCAACGGTAACCACTCAAGCAGTCAGTAGTATCAATACGACAACTGCCACCGGTAACGGAAATATCACAGCACTCGGTGCTCCCAACCCGACAGCCCATGGGGTCTGCTGGAGCACATCATCCAATCC
>JAOZKP010000376.1 GCA_029935295.1 bacterium
GGTACATCAAGGATGTTGGCTCCTATACCTATGGCATGGCCGACTGCATTCCAGTCCCGGCCGACTACAATGGCGACGGTGCCACTGACCTGGCAGTGATCGACACCTCCCGGCCTGACGGCATGGCCAAGTGGTACATCCGCAACCAGGCGGTATTTATTTACGGTGCCGTAGATGATACCATCCCGGTACCCGGTGACTACGACGGTGACGGTGATGATGACCCCTGTCTCTTCTACCAGAATTTTGGCAAGTGGTACTGCCGCAATGTGGGCGTCTGGACCTACGGCAACAGCGATATGATCCCCCTGTCTTCTAATCTGGCTACTCGGTATGCCATCAGCCAGGAGACAGGGAGTAATGATGAGGTCTGGTAATTCCTGGGGGGGGTACTATCGCTTTTATAATGGATGTCGTGCAGTGAAAAACAGCATCCCGATTGCTGGAAAAGTTTTTTGGCACGTTTTACAATATATACAAGATGAGAAAGGAGAAAGAAATGAGTACGCGTACTTCTGGAGTAAAAATAATACATAACCTGCTTGTCATTGCTCTTTTTTGTGGGGTTCTTCTCAGTCTTGGCGCTTTATCAATGGTATCGCCAGCTGGTGCCTCTGATGTAGCGTTTAAAAGAGCCCATGTCTATGCCGAGCACCGGGTGTATGATCCTCTTTATTGGAGTTTCGCCGAGACTTATTTAATTAAATTTGGTGCTGGCGTGACCGGTAGCTGTAATCCTCATCCGGTGCGAGTCCAATGGGATGCCGGCGAAGCCGTTTTAACCTACTGGCCCACCTATAGTCGTCCAGCCGAGGGCTATTATGATTTTGGTACAGGATTCTGGGATCCTGTACCAGGTTCTGAATGGGAAGAAAAAACCTATACTTTTACCCTTGACTGCTTCCCGGATGTTTCGGAAACTGTTTTCATTCCGGCAGGGACGTTTTACAGTATCGGTGTTCCCGAAAATGTTGTGGTGACTAATGGTGTTAATCCTTCGGTAGTTTGGTCATCAGTGCCGGGGGCTGATGTATATAAAGTTCGCTTGTTTGAGCTGAAAGCCTCTGGTAGCCCTGATACGGTTGCTATTTTGTATGATTCCGGGTCGTTGACCACCCTTTCACATGACCTTGCTTTAGAGAATGTCCCGCCGGGATGCTATTGTCTCGGGGTTGAGGCCCGGGATCTGGATGGTGATCGTATTATCGCCCGGTCACGTTATTTTACCAGGATTTTTGTTGGCGAATGCAATGACCTGGCGTTTGAAAGCGCCAATGTCTACTCCGAACATCGGGTTTATGACAGCTGCTTTACCAACAGTGACATGTGTTTTATGAAAATCGGTGCCGTGCTGAGTGGTAGTTGCAATCCCCATCCAGTGCGGGTTGAGTTTGATGGTATTAAAACCCTTTTAACTCCCTGGCCGGACTGGAGCTGTTGTCTGTTTGAAGGTCAGTATGTGTTCAGTAAAAACTTTGACGCCCTGAGTTCTGAGTGGGAAGATAAAACATACAGCTTCTCCGTTGATTGCAGTCCCATTACGACCGATTCGGTCACCATCCTGGCAGGGACTTTTTACTGTCTTGATGTTCCCGGAGATGTTGTGGTGAACAATGGTGTTACTCCTTCTGTTAGCTGGTCGACAGTGCTTGGGGCCGATCGCTATAAAGTCCGGCTCTATCCTTTAAATGATTACGGCAATCCCGGTTCGGGAACCCTGCTGTACGATTCAGGGCCGTTAACGGGTCTTTCTCATACACTTTCAGGGTTGGAAAGCCTCCAGCCGGGTATGTATTGCCTGAGTGTTGAAGCGCAGGATATGAGTGGTGACCGCATGATAAACCGGTCTCGTTACTATACTAACGTAGCACTGGGGGATAATCCTGAGATTGTTTTCAATCACGTCCATGTCTACGCTGAACATAAGGTTTATGACAGCTGTTTCAAGTCTTCTGAAGCCTGTTTTACCGGCATCGCGGCAGAACTTTCGACGAGCGGCGAACATCCTCATCCGGTTCGAGTTCACTGGGATGCCCAAGCGGTTGTATTACACCCAAGTCCCGGTTACAGTTGTTGTCTGTATGACGGAATGTATGTTGTTGGCTACGGAACTGGAAATCCGCCCATCGGTGCGGACTGGGAAAATATGACCTATACTTTCACGGCAGATTACGATCCTGCTGCCAACGCCACAGTGATGATTCCAGAAGGAACTTTTGCCTGCCTTGCTGCCCCTGCAATCGTTACTGTTGAGCCTGGTATACAGCCAACCGTAAGCTGGTCGGCAGTTGATGGAACCGATTCATATGCGGTAAGGCTCTATCCGCTGCTTGATAATGGAGAACCGGATACTGCTACGTTGGCCTACGATTCAGGAAGACTGGCTACAACCTCACACATTCTCACCAACCTCGACGCTCTGCAGCCAGCCTGCTACGCTCTCTGCATCGAATCGCGTGATTATAATGATACTGGCGAGAGCCTTGTCAACCGGTCGCGCTATTATACCAAGATTTTAATTACTTGTCCGTCTACCCATCCGGTGATTGATTTTAATGGCGACGCCACCCACGACATTGCCCTGTTTTCTCCATCTCTGCACAAGTGGTACCTCAAGGACCAGTCGACGCCCACCTATGGTACCAGCGACTGTGTTCCGGTTCCCGGCGACTATGATGGTGACGGGGATACGGATCTGGCGGTGGTTGACCTGACGCGGCCAGACGGTCTGGCCAAGTGGTATCTGGACG
>JAOZKP010000109.1 GCA_029935295.1 bacterium
AAAAAAAGAACCCGGCTGACAGAAATGCCAGCCGGGTTCTTTGTATCAACTATTACAGATAAAAAAGTTATCAGATAATATTCATCGCTTTGGCGGCGGCTTTCAGCTCTTCCCGGAAATCGGGATGACTGATTCGAATTAAACCGAGAGCCCGCTGGCGGGCACTTTGGCCGCGCATTTTGACAACCCCGTATTCTGTAACAACATGATCGACATCATTTTTGTTGGTCGTGACGACAGCACCAGGTTTCAGCGTCGGAACAATCCGGGAAATGGTTCCGCCTTTGGCGGTTGCCGGCATGGTCACAAAACCTTTGCCGCCTTTTGAAACATTGGCTCCGCGAAAAAAGTCAACCTGGCCACCGGTACCGCTCCACTGTTTTGTCCCCATTGATTCCGAACAGCACTGCCCGAGAAAGTCAATTTCAATGGTTGAGTTGATACTGACCAGCTTGTCATTTTGTGCAATAATATAAGGATCATTGGTAAAATCAACCGGATGCATTTCAACCATTGGATTGCAGTGCATGAATTCATAGAGACGTTTAGAGCCCCAGGCAAAGGTGCCAAACATTTTACCGGGATGAAAATTCTTGCGCGAGTTGTTGACCGCACCACAGGCGACCAGCTCCATAATTCCTTCGGTCATCATCTCTGTATGAATGCCGAGATCACGTTTATTTTCTAGGGCCTTGCAGACCGCATTGGGAACCCCACCGAAACCGATCTGCAAAGTTGAACCATCTTCAACCATCTCGGCGACATACCCGCCAATAGCCATATCGATCTCTGATAAAGGTGCCGGGAGTAACTCCGGAATCGGATCGTCACACTCTATAATATGGGTAACCTTGGAAACATGCACCTGACAATTACCATGACAGCGCGGCGCATCAGGATTAATCTCGAAAATTACTTTTTTAGCTTTTTTAATCGCCTCCCACGTGTAATCAACCCCCAACCCCATACTGAAGAAACCATGTTCATCCATAGGCGACACAATCGCCCCGGCGACATCGGCAGACCAGTATTCACGGATCAGACGCGGAATTTCATGGAAATAGTTCGGGGTAACATCAGACCAGCCAGCTTGTACTGCTTCACGGGAAGCGCCACTGGTAAAGAGAGAGTTATGTTTTATAGATTGTGACGTTTCTTCATCAAAATAGCCGGGTTTAGCCGGAAGAATCTGATAGGTGGTCACATCTTTCAGTGACTCTCTACGATCCGCAAGGGCGCTAATAAAGGAATAGGGCTCTCCCGCCCCAACCGGAAACCAGATATGATCTCCCGACTCAATCGCCGCCGCGGCACCCTCTGCGGAAACCAGTTTTTCCTGATACATCTTCTGCCAGTCAGACATAAATCACTCCTCAAGAACGTTAATTTAGATTAAAACACACTATAAAACATAAACAAAAGGCCCACTTTTCTACACATAAAAATGAGAGCTGTCAAGTCGGGAAAACAGAGTCATCGACTCATTTATAAACCTCATCAATCTCAGCGGCAAATTTTTTATAGACATTGGCCCGGCGGATCTTCATGGTTGCAGTCATCTCATCATCGTCGTGATCAAGCTCTTTTGTTAAAAGTTTGAAACGGCGAATATTTTCGACCCGGGCAAACTGCTGATTAACGACTTCAACTTCTTCTTTGATCAAAGCAACAACCTGAGACAGACCGGAAAGATTTTTAAAGTTGGTATAGGGAATATCGTGATCGATCGCCCATTTGCCGACATTATCAAAATCGATCTGGAGAAGCGCTGCCAGATAGTTACGACCTTCACCGACAACTATCGCCTCTTTGATGTAGAGACTTGTGGTAAGGGCATTCTCAATCTCTGAGGGGGCAATGTTTTTACCACCCGATGTGATAATAATGTCTTTCATCCGGTCAACAATCTTCAAATGACCATCTTCATCTAGAACCGCAACATCGCCGGTATGGAGCCAACCATCGACAATCATCGCCTTAGAAGACTCTTCATTTTTGTAGTAACCGACAAATATCGACTCGCCTCGTTTCAGGAGCTCGCCCTGATCACTGATTTTAAACTCGATTATATCAATAGCCTTGCCGACCGTTCCCAGTTTAATATCATCATCCATATGGATAAAAGAGAGTCCGGTACACTCGGTCATGCCGTACCCCTCTTTAACCCGCACCCCGATATCATGAAAGAAACGTAAAACCTCGGGGCTAACTTTAGCTGCTGCCGAAAAACAGAAATGAGCTTTACGCAGACCGATAAAATTCTGCAGTGAACGAAAGATCAACCAATAAGCCAGTGTATCCAGCAACTTCAAACCGAAGCCCACCGGTTTACCAGCTAGCAGAAGTTCAGAACGCTTCCGACCGATGACCATACATCTATGATAGAGCCAGCGCTGTAAAGCTGAAGTCTCCTTGATATTTATTATAATTGATGACTGCAGTTTCTCCCAGATCCGGGGGACGCCTAAAAAAATAGTCGGTGCAATTTCGCGCAAGTCCGACTGGATGGTGGCAATACTCTCGGCAAAATTTACTGGAAAACCGACATAGATCGGCAGAAAAAGCGTGAAAATCTTCTCGGCCACATGGCATAACGGCAGATAAGAAACCACAGTGTCTGTCACCGTCGGTTTGATCGCCTTAACCGTACTCAAAGTTGTAGCTTCGATATTTTTGTGATTGATCATCGCCCCTTTGGGTTTGCCGGTAGTTCCCGAGGTATAGATCATAATACAGACATCTTCAGGCCGCCCCTGAGCCACTTCGGAAGAAAACAGACCTAAATTTTCTGCAGCCAGTTTCCGGCCCAGAACTTCAATTTCTTGAAAAGAGATTATATTATCTTTAGGATAGTTTCGCAGACCCTTCATATCGATAACGATAATCTTCTTCAGTTTGGGTAACTCATCCCAAACCTCAAGAATCTTATCGGTCTGTTCCTGATCTTCACAAACGACAAAGATGGCATCAGCATGGTTGACTACATACTGCACTTCAGGAGCGGGACTGGTCGGATAAACCCCGATCGTCACTCCGCCTAACGCAATCGCCCCGAGTTCAGCATAGATCCATTCCCGACAGTTCTCGCTGATAATTGCGAGATGATCACCGCGACTGAAACCGACCGCTTTCAAACCTAAAGCAAAATGGGTAACATGCTCACGATACTGCTGCCAGGTAATACTCTGCCAGATGCCAAACTCTTTCTCCCGTAAGGCTACCTGATCGGAACGGCGGGCGGCCATCTCGAGAAAAGCCTGGCACAGGGTTTTTCCGCTTAACTCAGCCACCGTTTTCTCCGTTTATAATGTTTCACGTCACGATAACTTTTCTCTTCGCCCGACTGCCCGAAACCGAGATAGAACTCCTGAACATCCTGATCATTAAGAAGCTGGTCAACCGGGCCATCGAGAACCATACGCCCATTCTCCATAATATAACCGTAAGAACTTATGGAGAGAGCAACCTGGGCATTCTGCTCAACCAGCAGAATCGTGGTTCCTTCACGCTGGTTAATCTCTTTAATAATCGCAAAAATCTCATCTACCAGCAGCGGAGCCAAGCCTAAAGAGGGTTCATCCAACATCATCAATTTGGGCTGGGCGAGCAGAGCCCGGCTGATCGCCAGCATCTGCTGTTCACCACCGGAGAGATAGCCAGCCAGTCTTTTCCGGCGCTCTTTCAGTATCGGAAAGTAGCTGAAACATTTCTCGATATCATATTTAACCTGAGCCCGATCGCGGCGGATATAGGCACCGCAGCTCAAGTTCTCTTCAACCGTTAAATCCTCAAAAACCCGGCGCCCTTCAAGCACCTGAAAAATCCCGGCCCGGACAACCTGATGCGGAGCCATTCCGACCAGGTTTTTCCCCATAAATTCAATTGAGCCGTCACTGATTTCACCATCTTCGAGAGGCAGAAAAGCACTGATCGCCTTTAAGGTTGTCGATTTCCCGGCCCCATTCGAACCTAACAAAGCAACAATTTCACCCTCCGGTACTTCGAGCGAAAGCCCTTTAAGCACCAAAACGACGTGGTTATAAATAACCTCAATGTTATTCACCCGCAACAGGGCCGGTTTTTTCTCTTCAATAACGGGGTCAGGCATGACAATTGGGTATTCCCATAAAGTTGAATTAAAGCTGGGAAGCTTGAAAACTTTGGTATTGTACTGTCTCAATTCGGGGACAGAACTCCAGCAAGAGCTTTTAGCCCAGATCAGGCTGAGCTCTGTCCCCTTCGAGTGCGAAACAAAATTCGACGCCTTTTACAGTAGATTTATGACGCCGTAAACTCTCTCCGATTCAATTACTGCAAATAGATCCAGTCGGAAGCCGGAATAAACTTGCCGCCTTTGGCGACAAAGACTTTACCCACGCCAGTGGCATTGCTGTCTTTAAAACTGATCTTACCAGCAAAATCACCAGTATCCCAATCTTTCACCTGAGGAATCATATCTTTCAGGTTGGGCCCGGTAATCGGCAGGCCTTTAGCTTTACACATCTTAGCCAGTTTCACAAAAACCATACCCGTAAACCAACCCTGCATATATGAATTGGGACGATATTTGACTTCAGGATGATGTTTCGCATTAAATTCATGCATTGCTTTGATCATCGGCACATCAGTCTGCTGCCAGTAGGCATAAGGATTGACACCCATATAACCTTCAGCATCGGGACCGAGTTTCCCTAAGAGCATCTTCGACATTGCCCAGAAAGTTCCCATAAAAGTGGTTTTCAGACCAAAATCACGAGCCCCCTGAATAACGGCCGGAATCGGCGGCACGACATAGCCCTGAAAGATACAGTAATCGGGATTGTGGCGTTTAAGATCAAGAATCTGACTCGAGATATCAACCGCACCAACCTTGGTAATCTCTTCGGCAACCACTTCGACCCCAAATTTTTTCGCCATTTTCCGGGCATAGGGAATCGGATCGCGGCCAAATTCGGTATCACTGTAAAAGAAAGCCACCGTCGCTTTTTTACCCTTGGTTTTAGGATGTTTGGCAATGTATTTGAGAAGCAGGCCAAACTGCTGAGCATAGGTCGGACCGGAAACGAACATATAGGGATTTTTCACACGGTCAGCCAACTCCTGCGAAAACGAGGTCGAACCATAAACAATTTTATATTTACTATTGATCTCCGGAGCCAGGGCTTTACCTTCGCCGGTTGATTCGCCGTAATTCATAACCGGGCTCTCTTTTGCCATCACCTTCTTAAAAGAAGCAATCGCCCGTTTCAAATCATAACCAGTATCATCATAGATATATTTGATTTGCTGGCCATCTACCCCACCCTGCGCATTGGCATACGCAAGGGAATCAGCCAAGCCGGCATGAATATGCTTTCCAGCAAAAGCGAAACGTCCGGTCAGCGGCTGCTGGGCACTGATTTTAATTGGATCTCCGGCCCAGGCCGCACCCGCCGCCATACTTAAACACAAACCCACAACTAAACCACACAATAGTCGAGAACGCATCTTCTTCCTCCTTTAGTAAAGTTAGCACTTAAAAGCCCCGAAGACTCCCCCCAGGACTGATGATAATCCCTCATTTATGAGGAACAAAACTATTTACATTTTACATTTAAGTTACAAAAAGAATCAGCGAGTTTTGCTTCGCCTTCCGTAACCGGGGACAGAACTAAAGGTCTGTCCCCACATCGAGACAGATTGAACAAATATAAACGCAATTGGCTAAGCAAAAATTTTGATATGCAATGAAACCGTAACCAATCAATGTTTTGTCTCGATTGGGGTCATTGCTGCACAAAAGGCGATCAATAATTCGCTTTTATATCTCTATAGTTCCCGCCATTTGTCAGCTTTGACCCCATTAAATGAGGGCGAAGCAAAATCCCAAAACTACTCAATTTCATTTCGAGTTGACCGTTGATTGTTAAACGCAATTGGCTAAGCAAAAATTTTGATATACAAGGAAGTTTTCAATTTCTGAGTGAGACTATACGAATAGTATGTCGAACTTAGAAATTGAAAACTGACGCAGTAGATCGAAACTTTTTGCGCCCCGCAGGAAGTGCCCTTGGGGTGCCACGCCATCAATGTTTAAAGGGCCAGAGCCGAAAATAGGCTTTAACCCGACACCACATCTCGGCTAGACCGTGGGGCTCAAAAACCAGAAAAAGTACAATCAAAAAACCGAAAACTATCGTCTGTAAAGGATAGAGATAAGACATCGCCTGCGGGAAATAAACTTCGAAAAATTTCAACGCTGCTGACAGAACTTCCGGAATCAGGGTCATAAAGATGGCCCCGTAAATTGCCCCTAAAATATTGCCAAGTCCGCCGACAATAATCATTGCCAGATAGCGGATACTTTCGTGCAGAGGAAAATGCTCTGGCGTAATCGATTTTAAATGATTAACCCAGAGACAGCCGGCAACCCCGGCCAAGAAAGAGCTCACGGCAAAAGCGTAAAGTTTATAACGGAAAAGATTGATTCCCATCAACTCGGCCGAAATATCCCGATCACGAATTGCGATAAAAGCGCGACCGACCCGGGTACGAAAGATATTGCGGCTCATTGTCGCGGCAATAATAACCACAACCAGCGTCACCCAGTAAAAACCAAACTCACTTCCAACATCAATGCCGAAAATTGTCGGCGGCGCCACATTAAGACCACGAATCCCACCGGTCAAAGACTCCCAGTGAACGAAAAAGAACTCAAAGATAACCTGAGCGGCCAAAGTCGTAATGCAAAGATAAAGTCCCTTCATCCGCATCGAAGGCGCCCCGACCAGAACCCCAAAAAAAGCTGAGGCCAGACCCGCCAGCGGCAAACATAAAAGCAGCGGCAGTCCAAATCGATTCGTCAGTACGGCCGAAGCATAAGCCCCGATGCCAACAAATGCAGCATGGCCCAAAGAAATCTGCCCGGTGGCACCAGTCAAAATATTCAGGCCCAAAGCTGCAACCACGGCAATCCCGGTTATATTCGCCATATACAGCAGATATTCACCCGCCATGAAGGGAAATATTGCTAGACAAACAAATAATACCCCGAGCCAAAAACGACTGGTTGGTGTCACGAAAACCGCTTCATCCGCAGCATAATTCTCTTTGTAATCACCGATGCGCATTTTTATAATCTCTCAATATCTTTGCGGCCGAAAAGACCGTAGGGCCTGACCATCAGAATCAAAACCAGAACCACAAATGGCGCAATATTTTTAACCCCGCCGCCCACCATTGGATCAAGATAACCACCGGCGAGATTCTCAACAACCCCGACAATCAGGCCACCCAGAACCGCGCCGCCGATTGAATCCAGTCCGCCTAAGATAACCACCGGAAAAATTTTCAAGCCAATCCCGCCGAGATTGGGCTGAACCCCACCGATATTACCGATAATTAAGCCACCGATTGAAGCAGCAATAGCACCAAAAATCCAGGCTATGGTAAACATGCTCCGAACATTTATTCCCATCGAAAATGCTGCCATCTGGTCCCCGGCAGTCGCCCGCATCGCAACCCCGACTTTGGCATATTTAAAAATCAGAGCAAAAATAGCCACGGTCGTCATCGCCACAACAAAGCCCCAGAAAAGGTTGGATCGGATAATAATATCGCCGACAATTATCGGAGCCCGAGGGAAAAGCGGCGGAAAACTCTTAAAATCGGAGGTCCAGATCATCTCGGCGAAACCGGTCAAAATTGAACTTAAACCGATTGTCACCATAACAATGCTGATTGTCGGCTGCCCAAGCATATGGCGCAGGATAGTTCTCTCAACCAGCAGCCCCAGCAAACCGGCGCCGGCCATCACCACCAAAAAAGAGGGAATCGCCGGCAAACCGACCAGCACCGAGCAGGTATAAAAAATATAGGCGCCAATCATCATAAACTCACCAGTGGCGAAATTTATGATACTGGTCGCTTTATATATGAGAACAAAGCCCAAAGCGATCAGGGCGTAGATCCCGCCGACGGCAATCCCGCTGGTCAAAAGCAGAAGAAAAAATTCCATTTCAGTTCTGCCCCCGTTTTTCACTGCCGAGATAGGCTTTGATAACCTCGGGATGCTGTTGCACTTCCAGCGGCGTACCATCGGCAATCTTGCGCCCGAAATTAAGCACCATAAGCCGATCTGATATATCCATAATCATCCGCATATCGTGTTCGATAATAATAATCGTCAGATCCCGCTCTTCCTGAATATCGAGAATAAAACGCACCATATCCTCGGTCTCTTCAGCATTCATCCCGGCAACCGGCTCATCCATCAACAAAATCTGCGGCCGCATCGCCAGAGCCCGGGCCAGCTCAACCCGTTTCTGCAAACCATAAGCCAAAGTGCTGACCGGCTGTTTGCGGATATGTTCAATCTCAAGAAAATCGATAATCTCATCCTCGATCTCAGCCCTTAATTTCATCTCTTCACGATGTGCGCCGCCCCAGTAGAAAGCCGCCCCTAAAAGCCCGGTTTTAAGATGAACATGGCTGCCCAGTTTGATATTGTCAAGAACCGTCATGCCCCGGAACAGAGCAATATTCTGAAAAGTCCGGGCCAGGCCGGCCGCCGCCCGCCGATCCGGCGAAGTATGCGAGATGTCTTTGCCGGCAAACTTGATTTCACCTTTCTGCTGATGGTAAAAACCGCCAAGACAGTTCAAAATAGAGGTCTTACCCGCACCGTTCGGACCGATAATCGCATAGATCTCGCCCGGCTCCACCGCAAAACTAACATCATGCAAAACCTGTAGCCCGCCAAACGAAAGATGGATATTGTTTACTTCAAGAAGCGCCATAATTATTAAAAAAAAGCTTTGCTGAAAAATTAGAGGGAGCGACAACTCATTGTCAAATAAACACTTTTGCCCTCAAGATTTGTGAACAATATCGAATTACAATCAAAATGTAAATCGGTGATCACGGTAATCTCTTGTAGGCAAGCAACTGAAAGTTCATTAGGTCATTTACCTACAAGCCAACCCTAATCAAAAACTGCCCTGCAACAAATACCCAGAAGTCAAGCCTGACCCCATTGTCAGACTTTCAGCAATATCTGCCGAATATTTTTTTAGAAGCTGG
>JAOZKP010000377.1 GCA_029935295.1 bacterium
ATGCCTGAGTTACCAGAAGTTGAAACTGTTGCCGCCGCACTTAGGCAGCATCTGCCGGGAAAACAGATTACGGCAGTGGTTGCACGGTGTGAGAGATTACGCCGTCCGATTCCGATTACAGCTTTACAAAATGAGGTCAATTCACTTATACATAAGGTTCGGCGCCGGGCTAAATATCTGCTGATTGATTTAAGCAGCGGCCGTACTCTGGTAATCCATTTAGGCATGTCCGGAACTTTGCGTTTAGTGCCGGAAAACGAGCGGGCTGAACGCCATGACCATATTGATATCAAACTTGATGACGGTTCGACGTTACGTTATCGCGATCCGCGCCGTTTTGGTCTGGTCATCTTAGCTACTCCCGGTGCCGACGGCCGGATTACTGAGCTCGGCAATCTGGCCCCGGAACCATTAAGTGAAGAGTTTAATCCTGATTACCTCTTCCAGCTCAGCCGCAAACGGACAACGCCGATAAAAACCTTCATCATGGATCAGCGCCGGGTGGTCGGGGTCGGCAATATTTACGCCAGCGAAAGCCTTTTCCGGAGCCGGATTCGGCCAACATGTAAAGCTGGTAAATTAAACCGTAAACAGTGCCAATTACTGGTCGACACCATTAAAACAGTACTAAAAGAAGCGATCGCCGTCGGCGGAACAACTATTTCTGATTTTCACGGGGTCGATGGTAGTGAAGGCGCTTTTGTCTTGAATTTACAGGTCTATGGCCGCACCGGTGAGCCCTGTTCCGAATGCGGAACTGCAATTAAGAAAATAACCCAGGGTGGCAGATCAACTTTCTATTGCCCGAAATGTCAATAACTCAACACCAGCTATTCTTGGCGCCTTTGCGTCTTGGCGGGAAACTATAATATGTTGAATTTTAAGAGAAAACACAACTCAGAAAGTTGAGTCAATAATTCAACTTAACCATAAATAAATTTACAAAATTATAAATGGAGGTTTGTAAAAATGAGTCGATCATTTTGCCCGGTTCAGGAAGATAGTGCATTAATAATTATCGATTATCAGGATGCTATTTTAAACACTTTTCCCGCTCCAGTGCGCGAGCAGCTCCAGCGGCAGACGATCCTTAGTATTCGTATGGCGCAGCAGTTAAAGCTGCCGATTATCGTCATGGAACAGTATCCGCAGGGCTTGGGCGCCACCAATGCTGAAGTTAAAGAAGTTTTAGGTGAAGATTATCAGCCGATCAGCAAAAAAGTTTTCTCCGCTGCTGAATTTATTACCGATCGCCTCGAAGAACTGGGCCGCCGACAATTGCTGATAATCGGCATTGAAACTCACATCTGTGTCATGCAGACCGCGGTTGACCTGCTCGATATCGGCTACGCCGTTTTTCTCCTGACCGATGTTGTCGGCTCACGCTACAAACATGACTGGCAGTCAGGCTGCAATCTAATCACCCGGGCTGGAGGTCTGACCACAACTCTGCAGACAGTCCTTTACAACTACTTAAATGCTGCTCAGGGACCGGATTTTAAATCCATGCTCCCCTATCTCAAAGGATAAGAGAAAATAAAATGGATGATGCTATAATTCGTAAAATTAAACAGGTGGTCGCCGGTAATTTTGATAAAAGTTTTGACCGTTATCAGGCTTTCGAAGAGAAGCACCACTTTTTTGCCGACCTGACCCTGCGGCTAGCTCAAGCCTGCGACCTGAGCAAAGGCTGTCGAGTCCTTGATGTCGGCTGCGGCAATGGCGCTTCAGCTGAAGTTTTAAGTCGTAAACTTGAGTGCCGGGTAGTAGGGCTGGATCTCTCTCCAAAAATGATTGCCGACGGTCGCCGGAGAATCAAGGACGCGCGTATCCGGCTTGAAGTTGGCGATGCCGTCAATCCGCAAGCCATTCTAACGGAAGCTGAGTGCAATTTTGATGCAGCACTTTATAACGCCTCCATTTTTATCATTCCGGATGCCGATAAGAGCCTTAAAGCGGTTGCGACCTGTCTTAAACATGGAGCAACCATTGGTTTCTCTTTTTACCCACAGATTCTGGACAAAGAGGGAACAGACCTTTTCGCTCTGGCCTTTGACCGTTGTGATCTGCCGCGGCCCAAAGTCCAGGTCGTAACCAGCTACGAAAAAGCCCTGAAAGGTTTGCAGGAGTGTTGCAGTGAAATTTCGGAAAGTGCCTGGGAACAACCTTTCAGTCAGGAATTTCTCAATGACTTTTTCTCAATTCCGGCCCAGTCAGCTTCACTCTTTCCCCGACTTTCATATGAAGAACGCCGGCAGCTCATACCAAAACTTTTTGCAGCATTGACAGATGATGCTGCAAACGCAAAAATTGTCTGGCGCCTCGCGGTGGGAAAGGTTTAGTAGAAGTCGAAAGAGTTCAAAAAACACAGTTGAATTACTTTAAGGAAGAAAAATGACCGATTCAAATAACACTAAAAACCTGGCAGTGGTGCTGGTAATCGGCAAAGACCGCAGCGGGATTGTTGCCCAGATATCTGATTTTCTCTGGAAAGAGGAGATCAATATTGAAGATATCTCCCAAAAAATTATGCAGGGTATTTTTGTCATGACAATGCTCGTCGATCTCGCCGGTGCCCGCAGTGACCTCGGAGTTTTGGCCAAAAAATTTGATAAACTCGGTGAAAATATCGGCCTCTCTATCCAAATTCAGCATTACCAGATTTTTGAGGCGATGCATCGGGTGTAAAGGCTGGATTGATTTACACTGGAAGGCTTGAAGCTCCACTCAATTTAATTTTTTATGG
>JAOZKP010000378.1 GCA_029935295.1 bacterium
AAAACCAGAAAACAACTTAACATAATTATTTTTTTCATAATTTATTCCCTGCTCTCAGTCGCCTAACTCTGACCGTTTAATTAATTCTGCACCGTTTCAGTCAATGGCAATCGAAAAAATTCTATTATTATTTACAGCCGCGACCGACGAGATAGGGTAGGGTTACTTCGCTCCAACCCGATGCCTTCTGCAGAATCGCCAACACTTTTTTGAGCTCCACGGCTTTGACTCCGGCGTAGATTTGGCCGTCGGAAACTTTGAGAAAGGAGAAATCGAGGGGTTGAAAGCTTGCGATTATCTTGAAAGCCTCCCGGCTCGGGTTTTCGTCCGGCAACGGATAGAGTTCCAGACTTAGATTCGGCAACTCCGGCGGCGGAAAAATAAATTCACCACTGACCAGCGGTTTGCCGGTGAGATAGGCGTTGGGATAGTTGATCGTAACGCTGTTATCGGCGGCGACATTGAGGATATAGAGATAGACCCCGACCGCACTTTTGATCTTCATCGTAACTTCAGACCCGGCCGGATAACAGGGATTTTTGCGGTCGAGAACCGCTGTCAGCGGCGGCCCCGGGGTGCGGTTAACACCCGGGCCGATAACTTCGATCGCTTTCTGATATTTATTTCCCCGAATCGTAGCACTCTTTGCTTGCCAGCCCGGCTGCAGCCGGGTGCGCCACTGGCAGGCCCCGACGACCTGCTGATCTTTAACCCGCAAGAGCTTAAGATTAAGTTCAATATAGTCGACAGCCCCGGTCCCTTTTCCGCGAGTGAGATAATAGTTGCCGGCAATCAGATAATTACTGCCACTTTTACGCCAGAAATCACTCTCGGAAAAGTCTCGGTCGGCACGCTCCATAACATCAATAATCAGCTCCATATCACGCACGGCTTTAACCGTAAAACCATTCTCAGCCATAATCCCGGTCACTCGTCCACGCCACTGATCACCTAGGGCGGTATAGTCGCCACTGGTCCCGTCATAAAAAGCAACCACGCCGATGCTTTCGCCCGACTTAACCCGCCCGGCCGCCATTTCACAAACCTCACCCTCAAAGGTTTTTGTCGCCGAAACCGTCTCCAGAGTCGCCGGAGTACAGGCAGAAAGCATGAGTAAAGCCAAAAACAGGGGTAAAACCACAAATCTTTTCATATTAACATAACCGCTCAAACTATCTCGATGCGGGGACATTGCTGAGTAAAGGCGTTTTCCAGCCTTTGCGGAGCTTGCGCCCGAGCCCCGCGAGGAAGTGCCCTTGGGGTATCCGTCATCGAAGTGGGCAAAGCAAAGTTCGCCGCTATTTGCATCTCTCTCTTTATTTTCATATCAAAACTCAACCAGCACCAACCCTTCCGGGCCCCGGTGAGCCGGGTTCTGGTCACGACCCATACGCAAGGCTTTGCGGCTGACATTGTCGCTGACATAGTTATAGAGTTCACCGGCAGTTATCTTGTCATCGCGGTTGGTATCAGCCCGGCCCTGCAGAGCCTCAAAAAAGTAGTAGGTCAGAAGTGAGTGGCGTTTCTCCGGGTACCAGGCGCAAACCTGGTTCTGACCTGCCCCGCAGAGAACAAAAGAGTTCTTTTTGAGCTCCTGAATCGGGCTGACGTTTTTCAGCATTGCCGGGCTGATATTCTTGAAAAGCTGACCCCCGGCGGAATCACCGGAGAAGCATGCATCTAAGACCACCATCACCGATTTGGCTGGCAGAACCTCAAGATTGCGGTAAAAAAGACTTAACGGATAGCCGCTGGTCTCGATATAATCAATCTTGGCATCTACCGGCACCAGATAGGCCTCGCCGCCTCTCTCCGAGGGGGCTCCGTGGCCGACATACTAGACAAAAACCTCGGCCTTGCCCCGCTCCCCTTTGACGTAGCGACAGAGTTTTGCTTTCTCGGGCCGCTCCCGGATGCCGAACATAACCCTTAAATCGCTGCCGGTGGCATCAAGCGCGGTCAGGATATTCTCTTTGGCAAAACCCATGGTTTTAACCAGATACTTCTCCATAACCGCGGCATCACGCCCGGCATATTTAACATCGGGCAGCCCCTTTTTCCGGGCCGCATAACGCTGATTGCCGATGATCACGGCAATTCCGTGCGGCCGCCGCAAGCTGCCGCGGCGGATGTTTTTATCCTGATCAACCGCTATCTCCAACGTAACCTGACTTCCTGAAACAGCGGGTTTTTCTCCATAAAGATCGCGCAGGGCCCGATCGACATCAATATCTCCGCCGCCGGCAATGGGTTGCGGCGGGGCTACGGCAATCACCATCGTCGTATCATCGTTGATATAGGCATTGAAAAGTTTATCGTAGGTCGCTTTGAGTTTGGGCTCGAAGGCATATTTCTCGTGCAGAAGCTTAGCCACCTGCATCGCCGGGGCCCGCTCACCCCGACGAAAACGCTCATAAAGCCTAGCAGATTCACTCTCAACCACCTCATCCCAGATAGCAGCAAGCTCTTTGGGATAACGCTTTTTCCAGACCGCCGCCTGCACCAGAGCCTGCTCTCCGGCCCCGGACCGGGAGAGCGCCCGACACAACGTCTGAGCCGCCAAAGCCGAATTTGCCGCCCCTTTCTCCAGGAGCGCCAGGCCTGTTTTAGTCTTTCCCGCCTGCATCAAAGCTAAAGCCGCCTTAACGTAATCTTTTTCAAGCTCCAGAGCGGCACTTTTAAGCCGTTTCTCCTGAGGCCAGGTGTTGACCGCACTCTGAATCCCTTTTAAGGCGGCCAT
>JAOZKP010000379.1 GCA_029935295.1 bacterium
AAGTCAGTGGCACGTTATATTCTCAATGATAATAGTAAGTTAGCGAGATTTATCAGTAAATATTCGGTTTTGATCTAAAAGTAAAAAAAGTGCGGGACACAGCCGGATTTTTCTGGTATAACATTTGATATGGATACTTCATGTCAAAAAGAATTCTTTGTGGTTGGGCATAATAATGATCAAGTCGTTAACATATTGCCATCAGTTACAATCGCAAAACAAGAGTATTTACACCTCACAAGGACGGCTGCCTATTGGAAAGGCCAGCATAAACAAGCGACTTTAAAAGAAGAAGCATTAAAGAAAATAATCGAAGAACAGAAAGCTAAAATTCGCGATTTAAACAAACGGCTCTTTGGCAAAAAAAGCGAGAAAAAAAGTTCAGGTAAAAAAGAAGATGTCAATAAACTCTCATCTTCTATGCGTCCTCGAGGTCAACAATCTGGCAGCAAAGGCCACGGGCGTACACTTCACCCTGATCTGCCTTCTGTTGAAGAGCCAGTTAATTTTATTACTGTTCCGACGTGCCCAAACTGCGGCACACCTTACATCCTCAACAATTGTAAGAAGTCAGAAATAATAGAAGTTGAGGTCAAAGCATATAAGCGTATAATTGTTCGTGAAACCTTGAAAAAGGGTTGCTCGTGCAAAGGCGAGCCAAGCCTTGTCACCGCGCCAATACCTCCCAAAGTTATCCCTAAAAGTCAGTATGGGATCTCAATATGGGAAGCCATTTTACTGAGTAAATTCCTTTATTGTCAACCGACTAATCGCCTTCTCGCTCAATATAAAGAGTTGGGTCTACCGATCTCACCGGGAAGCATTGCCGGTGGTCTAAAAACAATTAAAAACTTGTTTCAACCAATTTACGATGCACTCTACATTCAGCAAATGTCAGAAAACAGATTCCACAATGACGAAAGTGGTTGGAGAGTTTTCGAGAGCGTTGCTGGCAAAGTTGGTAACCGCTGGTGGTTGTGGGTATGTCGTTCAGCCTCAGTTGTCTTTTACCAGATTGCGCCGGGTCGCGGTGCAAACGTTGTCGTAGAACATTTTGAAAACTCTACTAAACAAAATATTATTGTCGTTTGCGACAGATATAGCGCTTATAAATCATTAGCAAGGCAACTTTCATTCATTATTCTGGCTTTTTGCTGGGCCCATGTTCGCCGTGATTTTCTCGATGCGGCTAAAAAATATCCTGAGCTGGAGGAGTGGGCTCTGGATTGGGTCGATAAAATCGCCGAACTTTATCACATCAACAACCAACGAGTTAAAGAATTCGATTCAAAACAGATAATTCAATGGCAATCTGCAGCCTTCAAACAAAAACATAAAAAATTGGTTGAAGCGATGAAGAAAATGGCTGATGAGCGAGATTCTTTTATCGATTCGTACAAGCCTCATGTTTCTGAAACAATTCTGATTGCCGAAGTAAAATATAAAATTCTGGTCAGTCTTCAAAATCACTGGCAGGGGTTAAGTGTTTTCGTTGAACATCCTGAAGTTCCAATGGATAACAATAAAGCTGAACGTTCTATCCGCAACCCGGTAACTGGACGTAAGAATTTTTATGGTTCCGGAAGTCTCTGGAGCTCTCAGCTCGCAGCAATGATGTTCAGCATATTTCAAACTATAAGGCTCAGTGGCTTGAATTGCAGGCACTGGTTAAGATCATACTTAACTGCCTGCGCTGATAACTACGGTCAACCACCAGAAGATTTATCACCCTTTCTTCCTTGGAGGATGGATGAAAAACGTAGAAAACAACTTGCCAACCCACTAGACACATCATGATTCGATATTGCGGTAGAGATTTCACGTCACTAGAGCTTGCTCAAATGCAAGCTCTTATAAAAGACAATCCACAATTCAACCGATCTCAGCTTTCAAAGAAAGTTTGCACGATATTTCAGTGGTTGAAGCCTGATGGAAAACTCAAAGATATGTCATGCCGCGTTGCCATGTTGCGTATGCATGAAGATGGATTGATCCGCTTGCCGCCACCCACCAACAAAAAACAACCTATCAGGAAAATAGAATTTACACCCGCCACCAATCCCCAAGATCCGATTTTTGCTCAAGTTAATTTAATACCTGAACTACGTTTCCAGATAGTTAGCAAACCAAATTCAGCCCTATGGAATGAGTATATTGCCAGATACCATTACCTCGGCTACACACCTTTGCCTGGAGCTCAACTACGTTATTTCATTTACGCCGGCGAACAACTTGTTGCCTTGACTGGCTTTGGAGCCGCCGCCTGGCAAACTGCCCCAAGGGATCAATTTATCGGCTGGAGTCATGAACAACGCAAGAATAATCTTCATTTGGTCGTCAATAATGCCCGTTTTTTGATTTTGCCTTGGATAAAATCCAAGAATTTAGCCTCAAAAATTCTTTCAATAACAGCCCGAAACATTCCCGATGATTGGGAAAAAAGATATAGCATCAGGCCAGTATTACTGGAAACATTTGTTGAAACAAAAAGATTTACCGGTACTTGTTATAAAGCTGCCAACTGGCGATTATGCGGACAAACCAAAGGTCGAGGAAAGCTTGGGCCAGCAGGGAAAATAAGTGTTCCAATTAAAGATGTTTTGGTCTATCCTTTGGATAAAAGATTTAAGAAAATTTTGAAAAAGTGAGCTTTTGAAAAATAAAGCCGAATATTTACATTTATCAATCAACATGCTGGCACCAAGGAAAGTAAGAAATAAGTCCCTCCCATC
>JAOZKP010000380.1 GCA_029935295.1 bacterium
CTTGTGCACCGGGCCTTCATCCGAACTTCGACCTTCTTCCCCAGAGGGACTCCCCATCTGATAACAGCCCGCCGGCACCCAGACAAACTCCATCCCGGTAACCGAATCCGTAAACACAGAACCCCGGCCGGAGCCATTTTGCCGAGCTGAAACCGGAGCGCCGTTTTCACGGCTCGACCTCGACTGCGACCTTGATCTATCCACTTCCGGAGCCCGAACCGGCGCAACCGGTTTAACCACCCGCTTTGCCGGAATCTCAAAATCCCCCGCCATCCGGCCAAGCGCACCGGAGCAAGAGAGAGAGACCAAAAAACCAACGACTAACAAGCATAATAATTTTTTTCGCATAATCAACCTGATCCGCAAAACCGGAACCAAAAAATTCAATTAGCCAGTTTTGACAATTTTAAGTAAAGAGGCTAACCCTTATGTATATCGAATATTTATCATAATTTTCAACAATAAAGAGTGAAAGACTTGTAGCACAAAGTGTCAATCATCATCTTATAAAACCGCAAAGATATTATCTTTATCGATAAATTGTAAATTAATATCGGGATGCAGGTCACTGAAAAAATTATACTTATTCTTTCTTACAGCTTCTAACTTATATTTAACTTCATAGGCCAGATAGAGATCTTCACCGGTTTTTACGATAAAATCGATCTCCTGTTTTTTATTCGTCCGGCAAAACCGCACCCTATCTTCACCATAACGGTCAATTAAACGGCGAAAGACAAAATTCTCAAACAGCATACCCCGATCATCGCGCAGAGGCATTGGTGAAAAATTATCGGCAAAATAATTTCGTAACCCATTATCATAATAGTAGATTTTGGGCATCCTTTTGAGCTCTTTGGTTTTATTTGTCCAATATGGCTTTATCCGGGTCAGATGAAATGACTTCTGCATTGCATAGAGATATTTTCGTACCGTTTCAACATTAACATTAATTATATTGCTGATCTGTCTGACATTAACCAGAGAACCTATCTGGTTTGCCAGAAGTTGCATCATCTGCAGATAGACATCAAAAAGTTCAAGGTCGGAATCAATAACATCTTTTTTAATATATGATTCAGCAATCTCCTTTAAAATCAATTTTTTCGTTGCCACTGCTTTAGCCAGAACCACGGCCGGATAACCGCCAAAAAGACAATATTCAAAAAGAAGAACTTCAAGATCCTTTTGGTATAAAGCAGGAAAATGACTCTGGGTCAGGTAATGGGCAAATTTTTCGTAACCTCTAAAACGCAACATCTCCTCAAATGACAATGTCATCAAATTGAATATTCTTTTGCGACCGGCCAGAGAATCTTTGAATTTCTTGTCAATATAAAAAGCTGAAGACCCTGTAACCATAAGCTTTATTTTGTCTTTATAAAGATCAAAAATCAGTTTTAAAAAATTGGAGGGGTCATCAAGATATTGAATCTCGTCGATGATAACAACGAGTCTCTTTTCGTCACCTAAAGGAGGAATAAGTGAGATAAGATTTTTAGGGTCTTCGTTTAAAAAACTTAAAATTTTCTTGTCTTCAAGAGTAAATGAGATACATTCCTGCCCACGTTTTTCAAGGTGAGAGGCGAGCTGGTTCATTACCGTGGTTTTGCCGACTTGTCGAGCACCGGTCAACAAGGTAATTTCATTTTCAACTGAGTGTGATAATAATTCGTTAAAAATATCTCGCTTTATTTCCATAATGACTATCAACTTTTTGCGTTAAGATTATAACCTTCTCACAACCTAATATACTAATAATTCCCTTTTATCAACTATTGAATAGCATTAAATATCTATTTCCAGAGATTCCAAGCCAGCAAAAAACACCATTTATGATTCTTAATGGCTTTCTTAACTGGGGTTATAGTAATCTTATTCTCAATTATGAAAATGTAAAAAGTCTGTGGTAATTTTAATTGGGGTCGGAAAGAGAAAACAAAAGGGGCGGAATGAAATTCATCCCGCCCCCTTTTGGCAACTTCTTACTCTACAACTGAGAAAAACTACTCTTTTGGAGTTCCGAAGACCTGTTCGTAGAGGGCTTCGCCGATCTCCTGGCCTTCGCCGACGAGCTGGCGATATTTAATAAAATCGATTGTATCCTGACCGGTAATCTTCTTGGTATTGAACGCGTTAAAGCCCATATAGGCTTCGTAGTTCATGTTAGCTGCGAGCCAATGACGATTCGGGAGTTTTGCTTGATCCCAGAAAAACTTCTTCTTGGCGCGAACGCCGTCAACCGACTTTGTCAGACAGTGCGGCATCAGGTTGGCAAACTTCCAGACGATCTCGTCAATCGCTTCATCAAGTTTAGAGAGATCAAGAGTGGCTGATTTAATGTAAGCGCGGGCCTCTTTCGCAGCGGCCCCGGTTTTAAACTCACCGTAAACAATCTCACCGTCATCAACCCATTTATCCGTTTCAATCAAGGGGTTACGCACCCATTTTTCACCATCTTTGATGACTGGCACAACTTTGGTGAGCAGACCTAAGCGTTTCATCTTGTAGGCACTCCACATCTCGCAGGAGACACAGTTCCACATCGCGTCTTCAATGCCTAAGTACCAGGGCAGAAAATCAGTCGAACCGCCATCCGGAGCGGAGCCGTGCTTGGGCCCGGCCTGACCTAAGATTGCCAAATCAGAAGAGATGGACAAATCAGTTGCCATCCCGATCTCCTGACCACCGGCAACCCGCATCCCGTTAATCCGGCAGATAGTCGGTT
>JAOZKP010000381.1 GCA_029935295.1 bacterium
CCAACGTATACTCCCCTTTGGCATATTTTTTATCAACCGTCGCGTCATCAAAACCGGGCAGGATATCAATAGTACTGGAATAAGCATTATTCTCACTAAAAAACTGTTCCTGCGCCATCTGCGCCGCTTTCAATCCAATAATCGCATCGGACTGTTTGGCACGGTTAATGTAGTTTGAATACGCGGGGATTGCCACAGCTGCCAAGACACCGAGGATAGCAACCGTAACCATCAATTCAACTAGCGTAAAACCATTGTTGCGATCTAGACAGTTAATACCTCTATTCATTTCCGAAAAGATTTTCAAAATATTCATACCGACCCCTCCTTCTATAAATTTTAGTAATCAAGAATCTTCATTAAGGCCCATTTCGGCCGCATTTTTTATGGCTTCAATCTTATTCCGATATGGATAGCCGGGATATAAGATTAAAACCTTATTGGCAGCATATAAAGCCTCTTGATGGCGACCAGCAGTCAACGCGTAGATAGCCCGATTAACCCACAAACGAGCATACTCTGGTTCTAATTGAATCCCCCTATCAATCACCTCAAGAGCAGCGTCGATTTTTTTTTGTTTATATAAATACCATGATTCCAACAGGTTTATATCTGTTGAAAGTGGCTCAATCTCTTTAGCTCGCGCTAAACTGAATAGAACCCCACCTCCAAATGACAGATTCATTTTCTCCTGTAGATAAGCCATCGCCATATAAAAATTAAAACGGCTATTAAAAGGAGAACAGAGGTATTTACTCTTTAGTGTACCTTTCTCCAATTGCAGCTGATTAGCCTCAAGATCATTCTCTATTTTTTGCTGCAGAATTGCACACCATTCTGTACTTGGGTTTTCATCTAACCCCCATTCACAGTAGTACAAAGCTCTATCAAATCTCCCGCACTCATAAAAGAGATTGGCAAGGATGCGATAAATAGTTGATTTATCATTTAAGTCAAGACCAATTTTCTCCGCCAAGTCATCTTGTTCATCGTAAACTTTTGACAGCACGGTCACCAGATCAGCTTCATAATCGGGTAGATTATGTAACTCGTCACACTGCACCATGAAGTTAAAGGCTTGTAAAAAATGACCATAAGCGGCAAAATAATCATCCAAGTTCAGATACGCCATGCCTAAATTATGTAAAACCAACGGGTAAGAATTCTGTTTTGCCTGCTCTGGAATGTCCCCCTTTAAAAATGACTCCCCTTTTTGAGTAGCTTCTTGAATTTCTCCTTTAGCGATATATGCGGAAACGATATTGCAAACCGCACCCCAATACTCCTCATAACCTCTCTGCCCCACCAGAAGGGCCGCCTCCCCCTCCTCAATAGTCTTATCATAATCACCAGCCAAAGCATAAGCGCGAGCGAGATTAACATGATTTCGAGCTTTTCCAGGAGCCTTACGAACACAATCTGAGTATAGTGTTAGATTGTCGACCCAACAACTATTTCTCGCATAAGTCATACCCGAAAAAGCTGCAAGCAAAATAAATATTGACGATATTATAAGAACCTTATTATTATTCACCTTTAGAATTTTAGTAAAAGAGAACTTCTCAAAAAAAGCTTTAATTCCTAAAACTAATGCCAGATAAAATCCAATTGAAGGTAGATAGAGACGATGTTCAAACTTTAATTCCAAAGGTATAACTGTCGACTCTATCACCAAATTAATGAAAAACCAGATTACGCCAAACGATATCAATCTCTGACGATATCTCATTTTCCAAGCAAAGAATAAAAGAGAACACAGGAAAAGTAGCGAAAAAATGGTTGAAAAAGGGGATATCAGAGAAGTTGAAAGAGAAACATCATGCTCAAAGTTCATGAATCTGGGCAGAGGTAATAGTAGCAGGAACACATACGAGCTGACCACTCTCAATTCAGTTAACAAACGTTCACTTAAAGTAAAGTGACGACCACCATACCCATTCAATATATGAGGTAGCACAACCACCGCAAAAAAGATGCCAATTATCACAAATAATGAAGCCAGCAACCAAAAGATTTTTTTCCTCTTGGCTATCTGCCACAACAAATCAGGAGTAAAAAACATTACCTCCAGAATCAAAATAACAACTGGAAGTGTGGCGGTAATTTGCTTACTTAAAAAAGATCCTAAAGCTGAGACCACAACAATAAAATAAAAAGCAACAATTTTAGCTGATATTCCTTCCCCACGTTGACACAATCGAGCCTGCATATAAAAAGTTATGGAAATAAGATAAAAAAGTGTCGCCAACGAAGTCATTCGTTGGACCAGATAGGTGACCGCATTAGTCTGTACTGGACATAATACCCATAAGCCAACAATGCAAAAAACCAACCAAAAACGCGTCTGGGAAGATAAGTGGTTCTCATAACATTGCAGCTCAGCACATTTGAACAAAACTTTAAGGAAAAAAAATAACGTCATAGCACATAACAGGTGAATCAAGAAATTGGTCACGTGGAAAGCCGAGACATGCCCTTTCCCCCAAAAAAAATCCCCAGCAAATGTTGCCATGGGAATTAATCTACTAAAACCAAATTCCGTCCGGGATAATCTTTTAAAACTATCCAGACTTACTGACTCTATCTGCACATTGGGTTCATCAACAAAAGAGTGAAAATCATCCATCACCGGTAAATTAAAAAATGTATTGGAATACGCCGAGAAGAGAAGAATCACCAGAACCGAAAGAGCAATACAATACATAGGTAAAGCTTTAGACATAATG
>JAOZKP010000382.1 GCA_029935295.1 bacterium
GTTTTGCTGACAAATTGATCTGAACTGATCCGTAATGCGGGTGTCGCCTTGGGCTGCTTTCCAAAATCTGGTTGCGACCGGAGCAATGCTGTCATTGGTTACCTTGATGGATAGTGGGCCAGACTGAAGCCCCTCTTGAGGTAATACCCCACCTTAATGGGTAGATATTTGCATAAATAAAAAACAATACAATGCTTATTAAACCTGTGCATATTCCGGTGTCATCCGACCACCGATTCCGCTGCAAAGTGGGCCACCTGTTCCGGAGCAAACTGGACCAGTCATTCCGGTGTAAACTGGACCACCGATTCCGATCCAAAGTGGGCCACTTTTTACCGATAACCGGAATCTAATCAGCGACGCTGGATAACCTGGTGTACAACCTTGGAATTTCTATTTTCCAGGAGGTGCACCCTTGGCAAACACGAGGTTATCCATGCGCAAAATCAAAGAAGTTTTACGTCTTCATTTCGAAAGTGGTCTTGGTCAGCGTCCCATCGGTCGTTGTCTGGGGCTTTCCCGGACCACCGTTGGTGATTATTTACGCAGAGCCAAGGAGGCAGGTCTCGTCTGGCCACTTCCTGAGAAACTGACAGATCAACAGCTCTATCATCAGCTTTTTCCACCAGCGGTTTCTGTCTCAACGACTGACCGTCCGGTTCCCGACTATGTTTATCTCCACACCGAGTTAAAACGCAAAGGGGTCACCAAGATGCTGCTCTGGGAGGAGTATCAATCTGACAATCCCCACGCCTACAGCTACAGTCAGTTTTGTGAATTGTACCGTCGCTGGTCTCGCAAGCTGAAACTTTCGATGCGGCAGATCCACAAGGCCGGGGAGAAACTGTTTGTTGATTACGCCGGTCACACTCTGCCAATTATAAATCCATCAACCGGTGAGATTCGGGATGCCCAGATCTTTGTTGCCGTTATGGGGGCCAGCAACTATACCTTTGCTGAAGCAACCTGGAGTCAGGGCTTATCTGACTGGCTCGGGTCTCACTGTCGTGCCTTTGATTTTATGGGTGGCGTACCAGAAATCGTCGTCCCTGATAATCTCAAAAGTGCTGTCAAGAAGCCCTGCCGTTATGACCCCGATCTCAACCCCAGCTATCAGGATCTGGCTGAACATTATGCCACCGCTATTATTCCAGCCCGGGTCCGCAAACCCAAAGATAAATCCAAAGCCGAAGTGGGGGTTCAGATCGTAGAACGTTGGATTCTGGCACGCCTGCGCAACCAGACCTTTTTCAGTCTGGCGGAGGCTAATACTGCAATCAGTAAACTGTTGATCGATTTGAATAATCGCCCCTTCAAAAAGTTGCCCGGATCACGGTTGGAGGCGTTTGACTCTTTGGATCGACCGGTTCTACGACCATTACCAATAGAACCCTATGAGTTTGCGCAGTGGAAGAAGGTTCGCGTCAATATCGATTACCATGTTGAGATCGAAGGCCACTATTATTCGGTTCCCCATCAACTCTCTGGTCAGCAACTTGACGCTCGAATCAGTGCTTATTGCATCGAATGCTTTCAGCAACGCAAGCGGGTCTCTTCTCATGTTCGCTCTTTCGAGAAAGGACGCCACACCACCGTTGTGACTCATATGCCAAGAGGGCATCGAGAGTATGCCGAGTGGACTCCGGAACGGTTGATTCGCTGGGCAGCACAAACAGGCCCCAAGACAGCAGCGATCACCGCAGCGATTCTAGCTTCACGCCAACACGCTCAACAAGCTTTCCGTTCAGCTATGGGGTTGATCAGTCTTGGTAAAGCTTACAGTCCCGAACGCCTTGAAGCTGCCTGTGATCTGGCTCTGGAGGGTCAAGCGATGAGCTATAAAAGTGTCAAGTCGATCCTGAAGACGGGTCTTGATCAGCAGCCCCGACAACAGCCTTTGCCCCTCACCACATCTGTCAATCATAACAATATTCGTGGTGGTCACTACTACCACTGAAAGGACGTGACCCATGCTCAACCATCCAACGTTAGATAAACTGCAAACCCTGCGCTTGCCCGGCATGCTGAAAGCGTTAAGTGAACAACAACAGATACCGGAAATCGACAGTCTTGGCTTTGAGGAACGTCTCGGTCTGCTGATCGACCGGGAAATGACGGAGCGGGAGAACCGTCGTCTTGGTAGCCGTCTGAAAAAAGCCAAACTCAGACATTCCTGCTGCATTGAGAATCTTGACTTCAAAACCTCCCGGGGATTGGATAAGGCACTGATCTTAAGTCTGGCTGCCTGCACTTGGATCGCAAGAGGAATCAATGTTCTGATCTGTGGTCCGACCGGGGTGGGTAAAAGTTATCTGGCATGTGCTCTGGCGCACAAAGGCTGCCTTGAAGGGTACTCAGCTCTTTACCTGCGGCTACCGAGATTGTTTGAAGAACTCCGTCTGGCCAAGGCTGACGGGCGTTACGGCAAGCTGATGCTCAGTTATGCAAAAACAGATCTGCTGGTACTGGATGACTGGGGTCTGACACCGATGACCGACCCACAACGCCGGGATTTACTGGAGCTACTGGAAGATCGCTACGGGAGAAAATCGACCATTGTCACCAGCCAACTGCCTGTCACTTCCTGGCATGAAGCGATAGGAGATCCAACTCTGGCTGACGCCATCCTTGACCGGGTTGTTCACAATGCTCATAAAATCGAATTGAAAGGAGAATCGATGCGAAAACACGCTATAATGCTTGACCAAAACTGACAGTC
>JAOZKP010000383.1 GCA_029935295.1 bacterium
TCACCTGAGCTAAAGCTTTAGAACGACTGTCAATTTCTGGAGACATATTGCAAACACCTGATCCGGCTCGGCCGGAACCATTTATTTCAATCAGCCACAGACCCACACAGACAAACACGGACAAAAGCTTAAAGTCTGTGTGCGTCCGTGTGGGTCTGTGGCAAAATTTTAATCAGCAACCGTTAAATTGCCGATGCAGATCAAACTAAAAACGTTCAGTCAACTTATCAATAAGATATCCGCTTTCGCGAATTGCCTGGTCACTGAAAGGACCGAACCACTCGGCAATTTCTTTAAATTCAGTAATAAATTTTTCCCGGCCGGCGGAAACATCAACATCCTGACCGGTTACAATCTCAAGATTCTCGGCGAAACTTTCAAGATAATCCTGCAACAGTTTCAGACGTTCAGGAGTTGCGAAGATAATCTCACTGTAAAGCTCAGGGTCTTGCGCAAACAGCCGGCCGACCATATCCAGCTCCAGACGATAAATCGGACTGGAAAATTCGAGCGTCCGCTGCAGGTCAACCTGATGCTGATAAAGAAAACGGCCGAAAGTAAATGTGGCAAAGTGGCGCAGGGCCTGAACTACGGCCATAATTTCATCATGTTCCCGGGCCGCAGCCCGAACAACTACCCCGCCCCAGACCGCCAACTGTTCCGCAACCCAGCGATCTTCAAAACGTTCCCGACCGGGAGTAACCACAACAATCTGGCGCTCCATACTTTTGGTATCGGGTCCGAACATCGGATGCAGACCCAAAACCGACCCGGCAAAATTATCACACATGGCCGGAACGCTTAAACCTTTAACGCTGGTCAAGTCAGCCAGAATACAGTTCTCCGACAAATGCGGCGCCAGCCGGGTAATTGCCGCCACGGTTTCTGCAATCGGCACACTCACCAGAGCCAGATCAATATCTTTGCAGAGTTCAGCCACCCGACCCCAATCACCGATTTCCAATATCCTGACTTTATAACCGGAACCGGTAAACCAGCGGTGAAAGAGCCGACCCATACCGCCGCTGCCACCGACAATCAGAATTTCGGCATCCGGTTTTACACCGATCCGCGAGATCTCGGCTGTCTGAGTAGAACGGGAATAGCGCATTATATTACGGAAAATCTCTTCCAGATAATCAGCATCAAGTCCGACTTCCCGCCCGTGCTGCCGCCGAGCGTCAATCATATCAGCCTCGCGGGCGGGGTGATAGACCGAAAGCTGCCGCTCTTTTTTAAAAGCTACAACCTCATCAACCACCTCCTGCCGCCGGGCTAAAAGCTCCACCAGCTGGTGATCAAGTTCATCAATCTGATCACGCAGACAGTTTAACTGCTCCATTTCTCGATTATTCTGTAGAATCATCTTGAAACCCTAATGCGGGAACAAATCCCGCAATCCAAACGGGTCTTTCCGGCCCGCAAATAATTACTCTTATCAGGTTATTTTCTTGTTTTTCAAACCAGAAAATAACCTGTAAGGTACTAAACCATCGTATCGTAACGTGATGATTTCATCGCAAAACTGCCCCGGCCTTTGGTTGCAGAGCGCAGCGCAGTAGTATAGCCGAAGAGCCGCTGCAGAGGAACATCGGCGGTCACACGGCTGAGAATATCCTGGCTGTCGATCTCAATAATTTTGCCGCCGCGACTGTTAAGTTCTCCGATCACATCCCCTAAATTCTCTTCCGGCACCGTAATTTCAGTCTCCATTATCGGTTCCAGCAGTGCCGGTGCAGCCGCATCCAGAGCCTGCCGCGCGGCATTGGCACCAGCAACCTTAAGAGCAACTTTGGTGAAATCACCGGTATCACCCTCAACTTTAACAATTTTAAGTTCAACATCAACCAGAGGATAACCCTGTACCGGCCCTGAACTTAAAACCTCATAAAGACCTTCAACCACAGTTTTCCGCAAAGTTTCAGAAAGGATTTCACCGGCGCCTTCAACCCAATTCACACAATTACCGGCACCCCTATCCAAGGGCTCTACAGCAATCGTCAAACGGGCAAATTGGCGCTCTTTCTCCTCTTCATCAATCCGTTCAAATTCAGCGGTCTCCTGAGCCGATTGGGTCACCGTCTCCTGATAGAGAACCTGGGGTTTGCCGAGATTGCTCTCAAGATTAAACTCCTGGCGCAGACGTTCATGGATTATCTCAAGGTGAAGCTCTCCCATGCCGGAGATAACCACCTGACCGGTATCATCATCCATTTTCATCTGGAATGTCGGATCTTCATCCGCAAGTTTCGCGAGACTATCCCAAAGTTTATCGAGATCACTGTTGCGCTGCGGCTCAATTGCAGCTGAAATTACCGGAGTCGTAAATTCCATCCCCGGGAGAATTATCTGGTCCGCAGCCTGACAAAGGGTATCGCCGGTAGCTGAGAGTTTAACCCCCATCGCTACAACAATATCACCGGCGACCGCTTTTTCAATTCGATTTTTCTTGTGCGACTGCATCTGAAAAAGCCGGGCAATTTTTTCTTTCTTTTTGAGTCTAGGATTAAATATCTCTTCACCGGCAGACAGAGTTCCGGAGTAGAGCCTGAGAAAAACCAGTCGCCGGCCCTCCATCATTGCCACTTTAAATAGTAATGCGGTCAGAGGTTCGTTGTTTTTGGCACAATGCTCAATTTCAACCTCTGTTTCGGGATGGAGACCTACCACCGGCGGCACCTCGGCCGGCGAAGGTAGATAGTCGATCACAGCTTCTA
>JAOZKP010000110.1 GCA_029935295.1 bacterium
CGCCAATTATTAAGGTTGATGGCGTTGTAAGAAGCCGTAAAGACGTCATATCGGACTTTATCCGGTATCCAGAAGTCGTTAAATTTATTGAATTACAGCTTCCGCCGGAATGACTTTTCAAAGAGGTCTCAAACTTTTTACGAGTTCATTAAGGTTAATCCCTCTATCCTCATTCGATAACTACCACTCCGTTGACGGAGAAACTGCCATTTGATATGGTCAAAGACCCGGTAATGATCGACTGGCCCCTCTGATCAGTTGTTCGCTCCCTCCATAATCACCATCCAGATTTACATCTGCTGCGAAACGGTTTTTATTCTCTTTCATAAAAAAAGCCGGGTCGCTCTTTTGCAAGAGGCAACCCGGCTGTCTTTTGGATTTTGAATTAAGACCCGTGGCTTTCCGGCCCCGCCTTTCAGCGGGAGAGGTTTTCACTGCAAATCAACATTGCCACCATATATGCACAAAGGCCAAATTATTGCAATACTTGTTTTGTGGGTTATACTTATCACATATTTTCAACTAAAATCCAAAACAAGAATTTTCTTCGTTCCCTCAATTTTTTACGCTAAACAGTTACCTCTACTTTTTAATTATTGAGAGGATCTCTTCCTCTTTTTTTATTGCCTCGCTGCAGACTGACCAGACGCGGTAGTCTTCAAGACCGAGAATCGTCAGGCCGGCAATGAAAACTGACCAGAAATTATCCAGCAGCAGATCACAATAGAAATAGAACAGATAGAATGCCGTAAGGTAGCCTAAGTGTGACCATCCCCGAAAATCAGTGGAACCTTTATTCATCCGGCCGAGGATAAGAATAAGTGCGGAGAAAGCGTAAACAATCAGAGCAATACTGATAAGTGTAGGCGGCGGCGAAGCCCCCAGGAACTGTTTGATACCCCCGGATATAGGCGGCAGAAAGCGAAAATTAACCGCCGCGCCGATACTGACCAAAAAAAACAGCACCATCCAGAGTTGACTGTAACGCAGCTGCCGCTTAAGGTCACGGATGCGGTTCTGAATCTCCTGACGGCGCGAGTCCGGACCCTGTTCACTCTCATCCGAAGCCGACTGCTGATTCTGTTTCTGCTGACGCCGTAAAAACACGCAAAACCCCCATCATGCCCAATATTTTCCGGGTCAACCGCATTCTGACTTAAAGGTTAGCCGGAAAAAAGATAAAGTCAGGTCAAAAACCAACTTACTTCTCTTTACTATCAGGCACAATATCAGCTTTTTTGATTTTTATCAATTCTGTTTCGACCAACTGTTTATCCCGAGCCATATAAAGATATTCCTGTCCCAAAGTTTCGACCTCACTGACACCTTTGGGGAAATCACTATCGAGTTTACCGCTGGCAACCCTTTTCACATAAAAAATCAACTGTTCAATGGGCAGCAACAGATTACGACGCAGAAGGGCACTGATCCCGCCTACAGATAAAATGAGAATCATAACGCAGAAAATCACCATTTTCCAACGCAGACTCAGCAGTCTTTTATCCAGAGAAGCGGTTGAGAGACCGATATCCAGAGTGCCGAGTACTTTCTGCTTTTCAGGATGAAAATGACAATCACCCGCGACGCAGTGGGCGTCATTGTAGATCGGAGCTGTAATCGCCAGCACATTATGATTTTTGACATTGACAAAACGCCGCGCCAACTGCATGGAACCTAAACGGACAGTCGGCTCGGGGCCGCTATGACACTCGATACACCCGTCAGTATTTTTGTCCACAACCCGATTTAACTCTTCGGGATCAGAGGAGAACATAACGACCCCCTCTTTGTTGAAAATCCGCAGGTGCTCAACCCCCTTCTGCACCCCGATACTTCTAATAATCTGGTCAAGATTCTCCCGGTCTTCCGTCATCATACTGTAACGGGTCGAACTGACAACCGTATCGGCCAGACTGGTCTCCTGCCGGACTGCATCCCGCAGAAAATCCTCTTTGATGGAAGAGTACAAAAAGAGACTGCAAATGATCACAAAACCAGTCAGGGAAAGCGCCACCGGAATAATTGCTTTAGTAGCAAAGCGGTTAAACATTGCCTATCCTCCTTTCCGGTCTTCCTACCGAGTTAAAATACTACGAAGACATCACTTTTGCATACTGTTGTTCAGGTTGTCCTGAAACCGGGCTCGCAACCGACTCCGGTACGGGTACAGTCACAGTCACAACTGCTTCCGCCGGCACCGCCTTCCATACATACAAAATCGGCAGACGATAAAGAATGAAACGATAGACGACCACAAACAAGGCAAATATGGTGATGGATATAATTGTTTCCAACGGATGCGGAATCTCCTGATAAAGATTCCAATTAAACGTAATCAGGGCCGTATTCAACCGGTTCATTAACAATCCGGCAATCGTAAGAAAGGCTGTAAACCGTACCAAAGCGACACTGTTTTTCCTGATTGCAACAGAAAACAAAATTATCGGTAAGATGACACCGGCGCCAATCTCCAGAAGAAACCAGGATCCCCAACCAGTAGCCAGGTAAGACCACTCGTTATCATGTGTAACCCCGACCAGTTTGATGATAAAATAGGTCAGCAGTGCCATCGTCGCACCTTTGGCGAGGCCGATGGTAATACTGTCGAGATTATCAAGAAAATCCTCTCCACAACGCCAGGCCATGGTTTTTTTGACAATGGTACTCACGGCGATAACCATGCAGAGACCGGCAAAAACTGAGGAACAGAGGTAAAATATCCACATAAACTCTGCGGAATACCAGAGCGGGTGTACCTTTCCCGGCGCATAGCAAAGTAGAGTTCCCAAAGCCCCCTGATGTAGTGTCGAAAGAATAATCCCGGCGACAGTCAAACCGATGGTACCGCTATGGATAAACTTTTTCGCAGTCGGCCAGTTAATCCATTCAAAAAAAGCCTCGGAAACCTCCATCACCTGCACTGACAGATAGGTTGCAACATGCCAGCCGACAAGAAAGAGGACTGCTGCCGTACCCCATGAGACAAACATTGGATAGTAGAGCCGCCAGGGGCAGCCGAGATCCACCAGCAGATAAACAACTGCAAACAGATATCCGAGTAAACCGTTAAGCAGAGCCAGATTTAGTATTGGTTTGTACTTTTCATGACCGAAGAGTTCCACCGCGGTTCCCAGCAGAAATCCTGAGGCCGAAAGCGGCACCATACAGAACAGGCCGAAGCCTAAGAAAAGCCCCCAGGGGTAGTCGTAACTTCCGTGCATAACACTGCCCAACCCAAAAATATAGCGATAGACAATAACCGGCAGACCGACGGCAAATATAAAAAACAGCAACCAGTTAAAAGGATTGCGCAGCACCTCATGGAAGTACTCTTTTGGAGATAATCCCAGCAGTATTTTGCGCATCAAACTCCACATTTTACCACTATCGGGATCGCTCAGAGAGTCAATCGGCTTGAAGCCTTTTTCTATAAGACGATTCATTCTACGTGCTCCTCCACTATTGGTTTAGACTCTTTATTCTTTTTCTCACCTTTACCCCCTTTGGCAAGGAGGTGAAATCCCAGAAACATGGCCGGCCAGATGCCTAGAACCATTGGTACAAAGCTTAAAAAACTCTTGGTGTTATCCAGAATCGGATGGTGCTGCAGGGTGGTATCAAATCCAACTTTATCAAAAGGAACTCCGGAAAGAAACATCCAGGAGGTCCCGCCGACTTCAGTTTCACCGTAGACATGATCCACATATTTATCCGGCTGCTCACGAATCCGTTCATGGGCAACCTTGACCAGAGTCTTGCGATGACCAAAGGTTAGGGCCTCCTGCGGACACGCCTCAACACAGGCGGGCGGCTTACCATGTTTCAAACGCTTGTCGTAACAGAAGTTGCACTTTATAACTTCGGGATGCAAAGCACTGTCATAAGAGTAAGCCGGAATCCGGAAAGGACAGGCAACCATACACATCCGACAACCAACACAGACATCCGCATTATAAATGACTGCACCCTCTTTGGTCTTGGTGTAGGCATTAACAAAACATGAGGTCAAACAGGCGGGTTCATTACAATGATTGCAATTAATCTTCCGAAAAACCGGTGCCCCCTGATCCTGGTCATAACGGTTAACCACCGTATAGGCCTCGGCACTGGTGCGACGTTTCTGCTTACCATCGTGAAATACCTGATCAAAAACTGAAAAGTCATCAAAAGGCAGCTTGGGTTCGGGCAGGCCATGCTCTTTATTACACGCCGCCTCACAAGTCCGGCAACCGATGCAACGGGTCAGATCCACCAACACGCCCATACTGTCCGGATAACCATGAAACTCCTTCATACCGAAAGCAGTTTTAGTGGTCGACAATGCCAAGGCGCTGCTTCCAGCGACAGTTGTCTTGAGAAATTTTCTCCGGCTTATACCACTCATAATAATTCTATCCCCCTTCCCTTATTGATGGCGTTGTAAAAAAATCCGATCTTCACTTTACCATCCCGGAACTTTTTTACAGATACATCCTTAGTTAATTGAAAAATAACCCTTTCCCAGAAAATCTACTCGTGCACCCCGGCATGAACACCACCTTTTGGTGCATATTCACCGGAATGATAGAAACGGTTACCGGCATCAGTTCTTGTGTGACAATCCTCGCATCCGGTAGGAGCCCCAGTTTTAATATGACAGTTGAAACACCTTAAATGATAGGCACCCTTAAGCCCGGTCATATCGAGATGATAACGATTCAGGTTAGCTTCCATTTTCCGGATATGCTGACCTGTAAACGGTTCTTTAACGTGACAATTTTCACAAGTTATAGCGAATGTTCCTTTACTTCCGGAATGACACCTGGCACATTGTTTATCCTCGAGCTCACCGCCAAACCGGTGATGATGGCAGGCAGAACAGTTCTCGGCAACGTCAACATGCAATTCGTGGTCAAAATCCACTCCACTATAAAGATAAGACAGAGAATCTATTTGCACCGACGTCGGTGCTTCTTCACCGGCGCCGAAAACTGGAGCTGCAAGAAAAAACAGCACCATAATCATCCCTATCCCGGCAAGAGCCTGAATCTTTCTACTTTTCATGCGTTCGTTCCTCCTTAAATTTATAGACACTCTACTCATGCCGTTTATCAGCATCACCATCGTACTTGATGATTTTCTTGTAAAAAATCGGAAACGATATCAGAAATCCGACGCAGATTAAATATTCTACGGCCTTGATATAATCGTAGTACTCCACCAGGGTGCCGATCTTTACAATACCACCGACGCAATTCAAACATTCTGTAACTGAGTTACCCATTAAAGATCTCCTTATTGTTTCCGGTTAATTTCCTTTTGGTGCGGATTCGACCGCCGGAACCTCTTTTTTATACATTGCCGCCACTGACGCTTTAATAAATCCTACAATCAGCATCAGAACCGGAACCAGCTGCGCGACAACAATCAGAGCACAGACACCGACAAAGACAGAGACCAAAATCCCGCTTTTGTAAACAACTTCAGCGTTTCCGGCAATTGCCGGGGTGATAACCACCAAAAGTACATAGAGTGTCGAAATAACAGTTTTCATAATAAATCTCCTTTTATTTTCCTCTTGCCCGCTACAAAACTCCCCTTTAGAGTTCAGCCGGCGGACCATTTTGGGACAACCTTCTGTCCGTTGAGTTATGAAATGCACATTGCACAACCTGCCTGAGTTCATCCCGGTCATCATCACCATTTACAGGCTTTAAGGCGTGATAGAAGATCCCTTCTTTCCGAAACCTACGCATAAGCGGGAGAGACTCCTCATTTGATATCAGGATGATGGTTAAATTCTGATTACACTTTTTTAAGAGAGGAATTATCTCCATTGCCGATAATCCATCAAACTCGCTCCCCAGCAGGATAACCCGGGCCTCTTTTTTCAGGACATTGCGCAACACAATATCAACTGAATCCGCCTCGATAACCTGGTACTCACTCCCGCTGAAAAACCCGACGATCCGGCTGCGAATCTCATCATCCCGGTCAGCTATAAGAAGAAACTGCATGATTCATCCCCCTTTTTGCGGAAATACCGCAGTAGCTCTTCCCGCTTCAGGGATTATTGACTTTGCCATTATTAATCGCAGTATCCTGCTGGTTTTTGCCGAAAACAGCCCGCATCATTGAACCAAACATAAACAGACTGGGAATCAACTGCATGGCAAAAATGACTGCCAGAAATCCGATAAAGATCCAACCGGCAAGACTAATCCCTCCACCTTCGCCCCCACCCGCGGCAAAAACTGTACCTGCTTGCAAAACTGCCATCAGTGTGATGATACGTAATGTGTTTTTCATTTTTCTCACCTCCGCGCATCTCCAAAAGGCCCCAATGCCTTTTGCTTTCAATGTATCTTGAAAAGCTTTATACTTTATACAATCTACATTTGCATAGCCCGTTCCACCTGTGAAATAAATCTCATAGATCTAGTTAAACTGTTGAATTAATTATACTTAATAAAAAAATTTGGGGTAAAATGATTTACTTATTTTTGCTTAAATGTATATATTTTTTATACTTTATACTGTATTACATGGGCTATAATGCATCAAGCAACAATCTAACCATTTGAAAATTAAAGATTTTTCTAATATTCAGCAAAAGTATATGAAAAAAATACTTCCTTACCCTACACGATCAAGTACAGAGATAATAATAATGAAGCTTGTCTACAACTCAGTTTTCTGTTTACTTTTCCGATTGTTTTGAATACAAACTGCAGATACGCAAGCAAACCCCTGCGGTTACTAATTCTGCCGCTGGGCTTTGGCTGATAAATCTAGCTGAACATAAAAAACTAAGCTTAAAGGAGACCTCTGTCATGCGCAGTCAAAAAAGTCGTATTACTGTTATTTTAGGAATTGTTCTTTTGCTCGGGATAATCTTCAGCCCGCTTCTGCAAGCCACGGATTTCTGTGCCGACATGGAGACCAAGGCCAAGAACGGCCAGGTTATGGTCATCGGAAAAATGTGTGTCAAAGGCCAGAAAAGCCGGCATGAAATGAAACAGGGCGGCCGGACCATGATTATGATTAACCGTCCCGACAAGCATATCGCCTGGTCTTTGATGCCGCAGTCAAAACAGTATATGGAGGTTCCGATAACTGAGGAAGAGATGGAGTCTCAACCTGAAAATTGGAACCGGGATCTCAAAAAAGAGGGGAAATTCCTGGGTAAGGAGACTATTAACGGAGTTGAATGTAATAAATACGAACTCAGCGAAGAGAATGAAAAGATTACCTACTGGATCTCAAAAAAAGATGATATCCCGGTCCGTATTCTTTCCAATGAAATGGAAGTGAACTACAAAAATATCCACACCGGCAATATCTCTGACAGCCTTTTCGAGATCCCATCCGGCTACCATAAACTCAACATTCCCAACATCCCCGGAATGATGCAGGGCGGCGGTATGCCGATGCCGCCGGCCCGCTGATTCCTGAATCTGCAAACAAAAAGCGGCCTTGAGAAATTTGATTCCTCAAGGCCGCTTTAGTTTTAAAAACAGGCTACACAGTAAACAATCACACTCCGGCACCCGACGCAAACCTGACAGCGATTAGAATACCTGCGGCTTAGTGTCTGCGTGAGTTATAATGCCTGCTCAAGCCTCCGTCGGCGTATAAAGTAGATTGCCGATATGCTCAACAGAAAAACCGCCAGAATCATCCCCCACTCATTCAGCGTCGGAATAGTGGGATCGACAATCACCTCCGCTGTGGCACTGTCACACGGTTTTGAAAGGTTGGGAATTTCATTCCCATGCTCGTCAACAGCGACCCCGCAAGCATCAGCAGTGTTAACCATATCTTTAACCACTGTGGTCTCATAATAGTAGCTCACAGCTGCCCCCGGTGCCAGAGGCAGAGAGCCGCTGATCAGGGTCATATCGGTCTCCGATATCCCGAGTTGGGAATCGACAATGGTAATCTTATCCAGAAAAGTACCACCTGTATTGGTTACCGTGAAACAATAAGTTATATCCGCCGGTATAGTCACAGGAGGACAATCTGGAGGTGTATAGGTTACCAGACCCACTGTGATCTGGGTACTGCCCGGACAGGATGCCCCATTATCATGGCCCGCATAAACTGTTTTAGTGAGATCAAGGTCAGGTTCTCCCACCTGCAGCGGAGCGATGTCAAAATTACAATAACTGTTCAATGGATTAGCCTGGCCGCAGCCGAGGCCGTTCCGGCCGCTATGGACCCCGCCGTCAGCGCCGAAAATGCTCGCCCAATAGATATCAGCCTTATTCTCCAGAGTTACCCCTGCAATACCGCTATCAACCCGGACCACATAGGTAAACTGCCACAATCCGCTCTGCGGCAGAGAAGGCCTGCGAAACTCCAGGTTCTGGCCGCTGCCATAATTGGTCTCGACTGACGAAACGAAAGTCAAACCAGCCGGCAGGAGATCGGTTACTATCAACTCCCGGGCTACGGCCGTACTCCCGCCGGTATGCTGCACCAGCAGCGTATAGGTAACCAGACCATCTGCATTCTGAATTGAGGGATAGACGGTTTTACTGATATTAAGTTTTGGCTCAATCAACCCGATGACAACATTGGCGGAATACACATCCTTGCCCGATGGCCAGCTGACATAAGCCTGGTTATTAATCTTAACCCCGTTGACATTGGCCGGAATATTATCGACCCGAACCGTAAGTTCTGTATCGAAATAGTCATCCCGACGATCACTGTTGACAGCATTAGTCACAGAACCGAAAGCAAACCGGACATTGTCATGCGGAGTATTGTAAGCGGGATCGGAAAAAGAGATAACCCCAGCAGCTGAAGTTGTAATCCGGTGCTGCCGCAAAGTCAAACCCGCCGGAATATTATCATGAACCTCGACATCCGGCGAAACCCCTTCAATCACCCAGGTCCGCAGATTGTAGGCGAAATCTTCACCAATAGTAAAGTGATCATCCCCGCCCACAAGCGTTTTGACAATACAAATTTTTGC
>JAOZKP010000111.1 GCA_029935295.1 bacterium
ATTTATAAAGCAACAACCCCAATCGAAACGGTGCGGACAGTTAATTATAACTGTCAAAATACGGGGTCAGGCTTGACTTATGGGTATCTATTTTAGGGGTTTTAGTCATGACATTATCTGAAAGATCAGGCGTAGGGCAATAAAGAGCAGGATGAATCCGAGGATAGTTTTACGTGTTTTAAGAGGAATGATTTTATTCAGGCGGATGCCGATAAATGAGGAGCAAACAGCTCCTGCAGCTAAAAGCAGTGAATAATCTGCATGGATAAGGCCCAGCTGCGGCCAATTGCAGTTGCCGTGCAGGGCGTAGGTTATTGCTCCGGCAGCGGTAGTGAAAATCATAATGGCATTTGATGTGGGAACAGTTGTTTGATTTTTGGTGATGCCGGTTACCAGCATCAGTGAAGTGGTAATGCCACCGCCTCCGATTCCAGTGAATCCGGCGATTAGTCCCCCCAGTGAGCCAATTGCAAGGGCAATAATGTGTTTTTTCTTCTTGTCAGTGTTCTCTTTGACTTTAACCGATCCGATCCGAAAAGTTTTCCAGGCGAGTATGAGAAGAACCAGAATGAGCAGTCCGACAAGAACTTTTTCCGGCAGATTTGGGGCGATAAAACCAGCAATGGAGGCACATATCCCTGATCCCAGAGCCACCCAGATAACTATATTCCAGCGGACCAGGCTTTGGCGGTGATAGCGCCAGGTATTCCAGGATGAGACTAGGGCAATAGTTGCCAGGCTGGTTGCCATTGCCTCAATTTGCGGGAGTCCGGACAGGGCGGTTAAAGCTGGAACCATAAGTATGCCGCCGCCCATGCCGATCACTGTCGAGAGCAGGCCCACTGTCAGACCAACGATAAAGATCAGCAAATTATCTCCTTCTATGAGGGGTAATTAAAGAGCCCATAACCACAAATTAAGGTTATGGGCTCTTTGTAAAAGGTTGCTTTGTTATGTAGAATATTGTCTATGGCTGCTTCAAAATTATCCTGGCATCAACTACATTGAGTCCCTCTTCGTAGACAATAACCGGGTTGAAGTCCATCTCCTGGATTTCGGGATAGGCCCCGATAATTTCGGAGATGGTCAAAAGCAGGCGTTTAATTGCTTTACGATCGACCGGTGGTTGGCCCCGGAAACCATTTAGAAGTTTGACTGATTTGATTTCGTCAATCATCCCCCGGGCGGCATAAGATGATACTGGCAGGACCCGGAAAACCACGTCTTTGAGGACTTCAACCATAATTCCACCAATACCAAACATAATAACCGGGCCGAATTGATCATCGTTTTTGGTGCCGATAATAATTTCGAGACCTTCATTGACCATTGGTGCAACGAGAATACCCTTTATGTTAGCTTCCGGGTCGAATTCACGGGCATTGGCGATGATTTCCATGTAAGCCTGACGGATAGCTTCGGGTTTTTTCAGGTTGAGGCGGACACCGCCGGCATCACTTTTATGGAGAATGTCAGGTGAGACAATTTTCATAACCACTTTTTCGTCAAATCCGGCGGCCATAGCAACGGCTTGATCCGGTGATTGCGCCAGGCAATCATGGCAGACCAGGCCGCCGTGAAGACTGATCAGCTCTTTGGCTTCATTTTCAAGCAGGGCGGTGCGGCCTTCAGCTCGAGCGGTGTGCATAATCTCCCGGCCCCGGGCCTTGGCTTTTGCACCCATATCAAAAACAAATTTGGCTTTTGATTTATAGCCATGGAGATAGCCGCCGTATTCGGCCAGAGCCCCGACTGCTTTACAGGCCAGTTCGAGAGAATCAAAGACTGGGATGCCGTAATAGCGCAAGAGGTCGAGTGAGTGAGGTTTGGCGAAATTGTAGAGTGAGTGCATAATGATCGGTTTACCGGTCTCCCTTACCAATTTGCCGAATTGATGGGCCGTATCCTCTTCCGCATAGGCTAAACTTTCAGAAAAACGGATACTGTAACCACCAAACAGGCCAACCACTAAAACTCCACCAATGTTGGGGTCATGCAGGAGAATCCGGGCGCATTCAGCCAGAACTTGGGGATTGTCATCGGCACCGCCGGCAACATCGATCGGATTGGCAGTTGAGGCGGCTGAGGGGAGAATCGCCTGCAGTTTTTTCTGAGTTTTTTCACTGATTTCAGGAATATTGACTTTAAGATCGGTCAACTCGTCCGCACCGATGGTTGCATGGCCGCCGCCATCCGCCAGAATAGCAATATTGTTATTCTTTATGGGCGGAAGATTTGCCAGAGCTTCAGCGCAAGGCAGCATTTCGTCTGATTTTTCGACTACTATAATACCGGCACGGCCATAAGCGGTTCTGGCAACTTCAGACATTCCCGCCAGAGCTCCGGTATGGGAACCGGCTGAGCGTTTACCGGTAGAAGAGCGCCCACTTTTTAAAAGAACGATCGGTTTTTTGCGGGTAGTCTGGTAGGCCTGCTGGAGAAATTTGCGACCGTTGCGCATCCCTTCAACATACATCAGGATGGCTTTGGTATTGGGGTCATTTTCAAAAAATTCGAGATATTCATGGAAATTAATGTCAGCTTCATTGCCGACCCCGACATAATATGAGAAGCCGATTTTACTCTTGATCTGGGCTTCGGTAATCATTGTCAGCGCCATATTGCCGCTTTGGGAAATCAGGGCAATACCGCCTTTGGGAGCATCCCGCAGGCCGACCAAATTAAGATTTTTGTGCATGTTGATCATGCCCGAGGTGTTCGGTCCGATCAGACGGATATTATATTTGCGGGCCACATTTGCCATCTCGGCTTCAAGTTTTTTACCTTCAGCTCCGAGCTCGCCGAAACCACCGGCAATAATTACTGCTCCGGCAACCCCTTTTTGACCACAATCTTCCAGAACTTTGGGTAGAGTTTTAGCCGGGGTAGTGATCAGGGCGAGATCAACCGGATCTGTGATTGCGGAAACTTTGGGGTAGCATTTTACTCCGAGAACACTATCAAGCTTCGGGTTAACCCCGTAGATTGTGCCCTCATATTTCTCTTCCAGAAGAATTCTGATCGCCTGGTAACCGCGTTTGGTGATAGCTTTTGAGGCCCCGACAACCGCAATTGAATTGGCATTTAAAATTTTGTCACTAAGCATTTTTACCTCCCGTAATATTTAGGTGTGCGTTTTTCGGCAAAGGCGACAATTCCTTCACGCCAGTCTTCAGTGGTCATGCAGGATAGAATTGCTTCCGCTTCAATCATCAGAGCGGTCTGCAGGTCAAGGCTTTCGGCCTGACTGAGGATGGTTTTGGCAAATTTCATCGATATCGGGGCCTTTTTGGCCATGATTGCCGCAAGTTCCAGAGCCGCAGGCATTAGCTCATCAATCGGGTACGATTTCATTGCGAGTCCCATTTCAACCGCAGCCGGACCATCCAGAACCCGGCCGGTGAAAACAAGCTCTTTCGCTTTCTGGCGGCCGATAAGTTTGCCGAGGTGGGAAGTGACTCCGCCGCCGACAAAAGTTCCGAGGCCGGTTTCCGGGAAGGCAATTGAAGCTTTGTCAGCCATCAACAGAAAATCGCCATTTAATGCCATTTCACTTCCGGCTCCGCGGGCGGCGCCGTTGACGGCAACGATCACCGGTTTCGGGAAAACATATAGACGCCGAGTGGTTTCATGGGCCAGCAGGATGTATTCACGTTTCTGCCAGGGGGTTCGTTCCCCTTTTTTATGTTCTTTCAGGTCGGCACCGGCGCAGAAAGCCTGTTTGTCGCCTTCGGGGCGCTTGCGAATAGAGCCGGTTAGAATTAGAGCTCTGACATTGTCATCTTTCTCGGCTTTTTCAAGAACATCCTGAATGTCGAGATAGAGTTGTTCGATGACCGCATTCATCCTGTCGGGTCGATTCAAACGGAGAATACCAACTCCGTCCTGGCACTCATAAATTACGGTTTCGTACGCCATGTTGCACCTCCAGTTAATTGTTTGCAATAGAAAACTCAAACAGTTTTTAATCAATAAAGCCAATCATTTTTATCTAGGTAATGAGTGACATATCTGCTCGGGTGATGTCAAGATAATTTTGCATAAAACAGGTAATCTAAACCTGGTTTTCAAACTTTAAAACCAGTGGAGGAAAAAGGCTTGACTCTGTAGTCTCTCTTGGTTAGTATCGCTGCGCTATCTCGGAACTTTTTACGAGTGCAGCAAAAGATTTGGGATCAAGGCACAGGTAGGATATTTCAAACCCTTTTTTGTGTCAATAAATCCGGTTTGTTGATTAAGGTGAGAGTTGATGGATAAAACGCTGCAGTTAAAAGATGCCGCCCGGCAGATGACTGAAATTGCCGCCCAGATTCGGCAACAGCTTGATGATGAAGATGATATTCGGAATATGGATGACTTTGACATTATTTTGCGGAGTGTCGCAGCAACTTTATCAACTATCTCTACGGCTTCATTACTACTCCCGGATGCCATGGTAGAGATGTGTGAAGCCTGTCTGAGTATCGGTAAACGTTATGATCTGCAGAAAAAACTGGAACATGCTTTGAATGACAGCCGGGAATAGAGGTTCCGGGCTGGCTTTATCTTGCTACTGAGAAAACGAGAGAGGATGGTTGAGAACGCGATGCTGGAAACTGACAAACGAATTTCTTTGAGAGTGCTGACGGCTTTTTTATTGGTGGGGCTGTTTTCAATTATGATGTTCACTCCTGCGGTCCAGGCCGCCGAGCGGATGTCGGTTAAGGTTGGGCTTGCCAATGTCCGGACCAAACCAGATGCCAAAAGTGAAATTGCCTGGCAGGTAACTAAATATCATCCCTTTTTGATATTAAAGAAAAAGGGAGACTGGTACGAGTGTAAGGATTTTGAAGGTGACCGGGGCTGGCTATTCAAAAAGCTGCTGGTTAAAACCGTTACGGTCATAACTCTCAAAGAGAATTGTAATATCAGATCCGGCCCGGGCAGCAAAAACCGGATCCTTTTTATTGTTGATCGTGAGGTGCCTTTAAAGGTCCTTAAACGTGATGGCCGCTGGATTAAAGTGGAGCATGAAGACGGCGACCAGGGTTGGATTCATGCGTCCCTGGTCTGGTAGGCAAAGTAAGCAATCCGCAGCTTGTTGATCATTCCTTTTTCCCCAATTCCTGTTTAACCGCAGTTCCCAGCTCTGCAATTGAGTATGGTTTTTTGATATAGGAACCTGCGCCGTTGCAGAGAGTCTCCTCGACTTCATCATTAGCCGAAAAACCGCTGCAAATTATTGCTTTTTGTTCCGGCCTGAACTCTTTGAACTGGGCGAAAGTTTCACGTCCATTAATCCCGGGCTCCATCATCATATCAAGAATAATCAGGTCCGCCCGGTTATCCCGGCACCAGGCAATCGCCTCTTCTCCGGAACTGACGTCAGCAACCTCATAATTTAACTCCTCCAAGATATGCCGGGCAACTTCCCGTTGCAGTGGTTCATCGTCGACAATCAATATTTTTTCCAGCCTGCCATTGAGCTCAGTTAAAGAGATTTTCGCTGTTTCCAGAGCATCACTTTTTTCGGTTGCCAAATCGGTCAACTTAATAGTAGAATGCTAAGGTTATGGTTGATTCCGGTTGGTTAGCTGATGCAGCGGCACTGCGGCAGGCGCAATTTGATTTGCCGCTGCCCTTTACAATTACTTTTCCTGAGAGTGTAGAGAACGGTCAGCAGAGACTTGTCTGCCAGAAGTTGCTGCGCCTTATTCCCGGGAAAAGAATGGTCTGTGCGGCTTTGTGGGGAATGCAGGAGGTGGTGGTCAAACTCTTCCTTGACCCGCGTAAAGCTGAACGTCATTTTAAGCGTGAACTTGCCGGAGTTAACGCCCTGATTGCGGCCGGCATCAAAACGCCGGCGCTGCTTTTTGCCGGGCCGCTTCCGGCGGAGTCCCTGCGGCTTATAATCTTTGCCAGAATCCGGCCGGCGGCAACCTTAGTTGATCTCTGGCAGGCACAAACCGAGTCTGGAGAGCGGTTGCTACTGCTTGAGCGGGCGTGTAGTGCCATTGCACTGCACCATAAGGCGGGTCTGCTGCAGAGCGATATTCACTGGAGCAATTTTCTTTTCTGTAATGAAGATGTTTATACGATTGATGGTGATGCGGTTGCTAAAAAATCACCGGGCGTAGAAATCGGGCGTGAGTTAAGTCTTGCCAATCTGGCCCTTTTTCTAGCGGAACCCTATCCCGGGATTGATGATTTTTTAGCTGCTCTCTGGCAGCATTATTGTAGTTGTCGGGGTTGGTCGGTAGCGGCGGGCGAAGTCGAAAGTCTACATTCTCTGATTGCTGGACATCGGCGTTATAAAGTTGAAAAATTTGTTGCTAAATCTCAACGCAGCTGTACCGCTTTTAAAGCTTCACAAGAAAACGGTTTTTACTCAGTCTGCGATCGGGCTTATCAGAGCCCGGTTCTGGATGAGTTGCTCCAGCGGCCGGATGAGATGATGGCCGCCGGTGAAATGCTCAAAGCCGGAAACAGTGCCACAGTTGTCCGGCTCAAACTGGCTGATCTGGATCTGGTGGTCAAACGCTATAATATCAAGAACCTGAAACATGCCGGGAAGCGCGGTTTCCGTCCCAGCCGAGCCGCAGTTTCCTGGAAAATGGGGCAGCGTCTGACTTGGTGGCAGATAGCAACGCCGAAACCGGTGGCGATGCTCGAGAAAAGGGTTTTGGGCTTACGTTCAACCGCTTATTTCATCAGTGAATTTGTTGACGGCAGCCTGGCTTACGATTGTCTGCGGCGGCCGGGAATTTCCACCGCCGAACTTGCAGACTGGTCGGAGCAGTTTGCGATCCTGCTGCGGCGATTAAGGGATTTAGGTTTAACTCACGGTGATTTCAAAGCAACTAATTTTCTTTGTGGTGCAGATGAAAAACTCTACCTCATAGATCTGGATGCGATGCGGTTTTGGCCGAAACCGGGATTAGCCTTCAAAAGAGCGGTTAATCGCGATTATCAGCGCCTGCTTGCCAACTGGCAGGATATGCCGGAGATTGAACGCTCCTTTCAAAACATTATCGAAAATTTGCAGTCAGGTAATTTTTAAGGAATTAATAAATTATGATAGTTTTAGGTCTTTCCGGGTCTCTGACCCACGATCCTTCAGCGGCGCTTTTTATTGATGGCGAGCTCGTGGCCGCGGCTGAGGAGGAGCGATTTCTGCGGGATAAGCATGCCAAAAACCGCTGGCCTTATCATGCGACCCGTTTCTGTCTTGATTTTGCAAAAGTAAAGCCGGAGCAGATTGACTACGTTGCCTTTCCTTTTGCCGAGATCGGTTGCACACATCCCGGCCGGCTTCACTTTGCTAAACGTTACTGGTACGCTCCGGACCGGGCTCTGGATGCTCTGTTTAACGGCAACCGCCATTTTCGGCGCAACCGGCGGGGGATTCTTCAGTTGATGGAAGATTTCGGGATTGATGCGCAGCGTTCGCCTTTTGTCCCGGTCGAACATCATCTGGCACACGCTTCCAGTGCTTATCATCTGAGTGGTTTCAAGGGAAAATGTGCAATTTTGGGGATTGACGGCAAAGGTGAATATGCAACCACCTTTTTCGGTTATGGCGAGAACGGTGTCATTCATAAAATCAAGGAGTTTTACGATCCCGATTCACTCGGCGGGGTTTATGGGGCACTGACTCAATATCTTGGGTTTGAGATGCTTGATGGTGAATTTAAGGTGATGGGCATGGCGCCGTACGGTGATCCTGCCAAATATGATTTCTCACGTCTGTGGGAGTCGGACGGTCGTGATTTCAAGGTTAATACCGACCTGGTTAATGTCGTTGGTTTGCGGCGCTATAAAGATGAAAATCGCGGTTATTATTTCAGTCCAAAACTTATTGAGTGGCTCGGCCCCAAGCGTTCCGGTGACGAGATCGACGACCCTTATATCGACTATGCCGCCGCCATCCAGAACCTGCTCGAAGAGACTTCGTTGAAACTGGTCGAAACCTATCTCGGCGATATTTTGCGGGAAACCGGCCGGCTCTGTTTTGCCGGCGGGGTGGCGTTGAATGTTAAATTGAATCAGCGGTTGCTGGCGCTGGATTCTGTCAAAGAGCTTTTCGTCCAGCCGGCCGCCAGTGATGCCGGCACCGCCATCGGTGCGGCGGCATTTGTTGCGAATGCACATGGCGATAAGGTTAAAAAACTTAAACATGTCTATCTCGGCCCGTCCTACACTAGCGAACAGTGTCTGGCGGCGATTGAAAAACATCCGGAAAAACCGCAGTGGCGGAAAATTGATAATGTGCCGGCAACCGGGGCGCAGCTTCTGGCGGAAGGCCATCCTTTAGCCTGGTTTCAGGGACGCATGGAGTTTGGGCCGAGAGCTTTAGGTAATCGCAGCATTTTGGGTGATCCCAGTCATCGGGGGGTTGCCGATAGAATCAATGCTCAGATAAAATATCGTGAACGCTGGCGCCCGTTTTGTCCGAGTATGCTGGATACGGTAGCACCTGAAATTCTGCAGACCGATCATCCGGCGCCCTATATGACATTTGCTTTTACGGTTGCCGAGGAGTGGAAGGAAAAAATTCCTGAGGTTGTGCATGAGGACGGCACGGCCCGGGCTCAGATTGTCGACCGTGAAACCAATCCGCGCTACTATGCACTGTTGGAAGAGCTTGAGAAACTGCGCGGAGTGCCGGTAGTTCTGAATACTTCTCTGAATCGGCGCGGCGAACCTATGATCTGTTCTCCGACTGATGCTTTGAATATGTTTTATGGTTGCGATCTTGAGTATCTGATGCTGGAGGATATTCTGGTGACGAAAGTAAATTAAGGTTGTTCTGGTACAACTGCAGTGATGTTCTTTTTTACCACAGAACACAGAGTTCACAGAGGAGAGATGAGTTGTTACTGATTAACTTTTTTACTCTCTGTGTTCTCTAGTGAGCGAAGTGAACGAGTGGTAAAAAAATCTTCTATGTTTACGTT
>JAOZKP010000112.1 GCA_029935295.1 bacterium
CCTTCTGCAAAATGATTATTTGCGGCGGTGGCAGTCTGTTCGTTATATCCTGCCGCTGATCCGGCCTGAGCTTGACAATTGTCGTAAATCATAAACGGCACCGGCTCGGAGGTATGGGTTTTTAAGCGTATCGGGGTCGGATGATCCGGCATTACTAAAATCCGATAGGCCGGAAAATTTTCATCCAAACCTTTGAGCAGCGGCCCCAGCAGGCGGGTATCTAGATCGGTAATCGCCTGGAGTTTCTTTTCCAAGCTGCCCTCATGCGAAGACTCATCCGGAGACTCAACATGGAGATAGACAAAATCACTCTTTTTCAAGGCATCTACCGCATAGGCGGCTTTATTCTCATAATTGGTATCAACATAACCGGTTGCCCCCGGAACTTCAATACTCTCCATCCCGGCCAAGAGGCCAATCCCTTTAATTAAATCAACTGCTGAAATAACCGATCCGTTCAAACCATAGAGTGACTTGAAAGAATCCAAACGTGGCTTTTTCCCCTGTCCCCAGAGCCAGATGGAGTTGGCCGTAACTTCACCTTGATCCAGAAGTTCACGAAATTTCGGCAGCTGATGGATTATCATCTGCGATGAAGTTGTCAGCTGCAGCAGCGGCGAACCAAAATCATCCGGCAGATGATCAACCACCTCCTGGCCGATTATATCGTGCGGCGGCACCAACTTAACTTCAGCCAGCGCTTGCGGACAATCCCGGATCACCATTAAATGACGGTAACTGATACCGGGGAAAAACTCAACCTGATCTGTTTTCAGGTCGCGATTTAATGCGGCAATAATCTCATGCGCGTCAGCGGTCGAGATATGGCCGGCGCTGAAATCATGCATGAACCCACGCATCTGGTACTGGAGGATATTGACCAGATTGCAACGGAAGACGACATCGTCAGGCCCTAACTCAAGGCCCATACTTGCGGCCTCCAGCGGCGCCCGGCCGGTATAATATTTTTCCGGAGCATAACCGAAAACCGAAAGATTGGCCACATCACTGCCGGCTGGATAGCCTTCGGGCACGGTCACCGCAGTTCCCAACTCGGCAGTTTTAGCTAAAAGATCAAAGTGCGGGGTTGCCGCCGCCATCAACGGGGTTTTCCCCTCAAGTTCGTCCAGCGGCTCATCCGCCATGCCGTCGCCTAAAAGAATAATATATTTATATTTTTCACTCATCACTTTTATCCTTTGAAAAGCTTCCGCACCGTTACCCGGTTTCCGGATTCATTATAAAAGAATTCATCAAAAAAGTTTCCGGCCATGATCACGCCGCGGCCATGCGGTTTGAAAAGATTTTCAGGGTCGGTCGGATCCGGCAATGAATGCCAGTCAAAACCGGGCCCCTGATCTTCAATTATACAGGTAAAAGTGTCGGCCACAACAATCACTTCAATCGTCACCCGGCGGTCACATAAAAGCGGCTCTGATGCCCGTCGTTTAAGGATCTCAAGATAATTGCGACGATGCTTCAGCTCAGAATCAAGTTCCAAATTACCATGCTCAATCGCGTTAACTATCAACTCATACAGACCCATCCGCATCCCCGGCAATTGGCTGCGCGGTATCCTGCAAGAGATTTTTATCTCTGCCGCCAACCCGTCAACCAGAGGCTGCACCAGAGCTACATCATTGCCAATCTTAAAAAGTAATCTCTTTTCAACAAGATTACGGTAGACATGAAGCGTTTTAAGATTTTCATCCGCAAGCTGGCGCACTTTACGGATTGAAGTGCTGATCTCTTTTACACTAAAAGGTTTTTCAAAGTAATCCAGGGCCCCCTGTTTCAAGGCCTGAACAATATCTCTCTTGGTGCCATCTCCCGAGGTTACAATAAAAGGTGTATCCGGACAATCGGCAGCCGCCTGGCGCATAAACTCCAACCCGCTCAAACCCGGCATTCGGATATCGATGATCACCAACATTACATCATCATGGTGTTCCTGCAGAGCTTCCAGGGCCGCCCGGCTGTCGGCATAGGCATCCGGCAACAGACTTTCGTGCTTGATAATCCGAGTCAAAGTCTCACAAACTTCAACCTCATCATCAACAATCACTACCCGGTTTCTCAACATAACCGATCCCTATATTGCATATCAAAAAATGAAAAGCTTAAAACCTCTTCTAAACAACTGTTTTTTCACCACTCGTTCGCTTACGCTCACTAGAGAACACAGAGAGTAAAAATAAATCGTTAACCACTCATTTCATCTCTGTGAACTCTGTGCTCTGTGGTAAAAAGAATATCATTAGAGATAGCTACAAAAAATTTAAGTTGCCAAACCCTTCAGATCTTTGATCGTAAAGAGCGCTTCCAGTTTGAAACCATGATCCTGCAAGAACTCAGCTCCGCCTTCGCAGCGATCAACCAGAGTCAAAGCCTGAACCACTTTCAGGTCATGCGCCTGGGCCCGTTCAATCGCCTTTAAAAGTGAACCGCCGCTGGTAACGACATCTTCAACAATCGCTACCGGATCGCCGGCTTTAAGATTTTTATCCCCTTCTAGCCAGAGGTTTTTGCCATGCCCTTTGGGCTCTTTCCGAATCAAAAAAGCGTGCAAAGGGTCATCCTTAATGGAACTGATAACACTGATCGCACTGACAATCGGATCAGCCCCCATCGTCAATCCGCCAACCCCCTTAACTGCGGCATTCGCGGCCCTGATTCTTTCATAAAAGAGATGGCCCGTCAAAAACGCACCCCGTGCGTGACAGGTCGTCTGTTTGCCGTCAACGTAAAAATTACTTTTCTTCCCCGAAGTCAAAGTGACTTCGCGCTCCTCATACGAGAGACTATGTAAAAGTCTAAGCAGCTCTTCTCTGTAGGTTACCATTTCAACAAAACCTCAAAACAGAATTAATCAATAGATATACAATCAATCGCAGGCGTTGCCAGCAAGACAAATGCTCTCATCTGAACATTTTTTTGTCCTGCAAAAATAGCAACCTGTAAAACACTAAAAAATCAATCGACTTTTGTACGAGTTTATCAAAATATTGTCAAGCAATTATAACGCAACCGGGAATTCCAACTTGACAAAAAAAGACTTTGTATCTATACGGATGCGTGTAAATAATCTATGACATATTAACTACAATTCAATTTAGTCAACTTTAAGCTATAATCTCTGGAGTTCCCCAAAACAATGACTTTGAATAATTCCCAACCACCAGTGTCCCCTGACAATAACCATGAAACCGGTTATATCGAAGATGAGATAGATATTATCGATCTCATCCGGCCTCTGTGGCAGCAGAAAATCCTGATTATAGCAATAACTTTTGTAATTATCGCTATTGCTGTAATTCTGGTTTTACGAGCAACCCCGCAATATAAAATCTACACCCAACTTAAATCCGGCACCTACCGTTGGGATAAAGACGGAACCCCCACTCCATATATGAAAACAACTGATTTGAAGAATCTTCTCAGCGGCGGAATTTTTGACACCTATACAGAACAAGCTGGATTCAAAGACAATGCCCCGAAAATAAGCGTTGCCAACACGCGCCAGGGAGATCAAGTAACCGCTTCCATTTTTTGGCCGGACCCTGATGAAGGGAAAAAAATCTTGTCCGGCTACATAAAATTTCTCAACAAAACTGACCGCAACAACAGCGACACCCAGACTTCCGGACTGCAACACCAGAGAAACTCATTGCAGAAATTAATCAAAGAAATTCTTGGAGATATTGCCAGTAAAAAACTCGAGCAACAAACTGTTGCCTTGAATATTGAACAAAAAATGGAAGATCTTAAGCTGATTGACTTACAGGGTGACCGCCTAAGAAGAGAAATCGAACGAATTAACGCTGACTTAAATATGACAAAAAAAGAAGCCGACTTTCTGAAAGAGCGGATTAACGTTGCCGATGACACCCGAATTGGTTACGAAAAAAGCCGCCAGGAGATTGATACAAATACCACTAAAATTATCTCTCTGAGAGACAAACTTCTACAAACACCTCCGGATGACAGCCTCCAGCTTCTCCTCCTGGCCGGTACTATCCAACAAAACATAGCCTACTTAAGCACTATTGACCAAAAGATTGAAACTGCTCGCAAAGAGGTTATCTCCTACCGCACAACATTAGCAAGGTTCACAAAAAGCCAGGAAAAGTATCGCCTTTCAATTGCCGACCTGCAAGCCCGAATATCCTCTGAGATCCCCAAACAAAAATCAGACAAAAAGAAAGAGATCACCAAACTTCAGTGGCGAATCGACAAAACACTACCCAACAAAATAGCCCTTCTGCAGCAGAGAATAGATGAACTCAATGAAAAGATTAAAACCATAGCTCTCGTTGAAACCATCGAATGTCCCCAAGCTTCAACCAAACCCGTTAAACCCAACAAGAAAAAAATTGTCGCTCTCGCCGGGGTAATGGGTGGCTTCATGGCCATCCTCTGCGCCTACTGTCGCCACTTCTGGCTGGCAAACAGAGAAAGACTCACAAACGACGCAAACAATGCCTAGTTCTCTTCGCAGCCAGGTTAGATTTTTCGGCCATTTCATCAAGAACAAGAACTTCTGGCTGATCCTGGCAACTGATATCCTCCTGATTGTTGTTGCCCATGCTGCCGCATACATGCTTCGTTTTCCCGACATCGGAAAAAGCTATGCCGTATATTGCAGTCAGATTTCGAGCACGCTACCACTTCTGATATTAATAAAAATCCCGATCTTCTACGCATTCGGTCTCTACCGGGGGATGTGGCGCTACACCAGCTTGGGCGATCTTGTTAACATTGTTAAAGCTTCGACCTTATCTCTCTGTGTTGTTGTTGCCGCAATCGTTTTTATCAATCGCTTTAACGGCTTCCCGCGCTCGATCTTCTTTATTGATGCGCTTTTGACATTTCTCCTGATTTCTGCACACCGGGTCACAATCCGATTCTTTTATCAGGGCTCATCCGGCTCCCGTTCCCTGCTCACAAGAACTCAGAAAATTAAAAAGAGATTACTCCTGATCGGAGCTGGTGATGCTGCGGAACAAATTATTCGTGAAGTCAAAAATAATCCGGACCTACCTTACACAATCGTCGGCCTGGTTGATGATAACCCCGGCAAAACCGGCCTGAAAATCCACAACATTCCGGTTCTCGGTTTGATCGAAGATCTTAATGAACATTGTACCCGGGTCCGTGCCGATGAAATCCTGATAGCAATTTCAGCTCTTACTGGAAAGCAGGTTAAGCGCCTCAATGCAATCTGCAAAAAAACCCATCTCGAACATAAAATGCTGCCCGGACTCGGAGAACTTATCGATGGCCGGGCATCAATCAAAATGATGCGCGACATCTCTTACAACGACCTTCTTGGCCGCGACGAAGTTAAACTTGATCAAAATGAAATCGGGAAATTTTTAACCGGCAAAACCGTTCTTATCACCGGCGCCGGGGGCTCTATCGGCTCTGAACTCTGCCGCCAGATCATTCGTTTTCAACCGACCCGGCTGCTCCTTCTGGATGCCGGAGAAGAAAATCTTTACAATATCCAAATGGAGCTTGAGCACGAACTCAATTTTGCCAATTGCCAGCCAATTCTTGGTAAAATTCAAAACTTCAAACTCATAAACTCAATTCTTGAACGTCACCAGCCGGCTATTATTTTCCACGCGGCCGCCTACAAACATGTTCCCCTGATCGAACTTAACCCCTGGGAAGCGATTTTTAACAACATCAAGGGCTCTACCTGCCTGATCGAGGCCGCCATCATCCATCAGGTTGAGCGTTTCGTCCTGGTCTCCACTGACAAAGCTGTGCGCCCGACCAATGTCATGGGGGCTTCCAAACGTCTTACTGAAATGATTATGCAAGCCTGTACCAAAACGAAGTGGGACGGCACCTTAACCCACGTCAATACTGCCCCTAAAACCCACAACACCATTTTTCAAGCGGTTCGTTTCGGCAATGTTCTCGGCTCTTCCGGTTCGGTCATTCCGCTCTTTAAACGCCAGATCGAACTTGGTGGCCCCATCACCATTACCGACCCCGAAATCACCCGCTATTTTATGTCCGTCGATGAGGCCGCCCGACTCATCATCCAGGCCGGAGCTATGGGACAGGACGGCGAAATTTTCATCCTCAAGATGGGCGAACCTATCAAAATCGACAAAATGGCCCGTGATCTTATTCGTTTGGCCGGACGTGAACCCGACACTGAAATTGCCATCAAATATATCGGCCTGCGCCCCGGCGAAAAACTCTATGAAGAGCTCATCACTGAAGGTGAGGGTATCGTTCCCACGCGCCACCAGAAAATTATGGTTTTACACGGTAACGGCAAAACCTATGCGGAGATTAGCCGGCACATCATCATGCTTAAAAAGAAAGCCAAAGAATTTGATGGCGAGGGGATTAAAAATCTTCTGAAAGAGCTGATTCCCGAATATCAACCGGAAACCCGAAAACAGGATCTCCAGAAATGACCACTAAAATCACCTTAAATAATATTCAAACTAAAGACCTGCAACTTGCCATCATCGGCCTCGGTTACGTTGGCTTACCCCTGGCCGTAGAATTTGGCGCCCACTTTCCGACCTCGGGCTTCGACATTAACGAAAACCGCCTCCAGCAACTTCAATCCGGTCATGACAATACCCGGGAAGTAACCAGCACCGAACTTGCTAACGCCAAACACCTGAAATATACAAGTAACGACCAGGATCTCAGTGACACCCAAGTTTATATAGTTACAGTCCCAACCCCGATAAACGAACACAATCAACCCGACCTGACTCCTCTCATCAAAGCGAGCCAAACCATTGCCAAAACCCTGAAGCCGGGCAACATCGTTATCTATGAGTCCACCGTCTACCCCGGAGCCACCGAAGAAGAGTGCGTTCCGGTTCTGGAGAAAATATCCGGGCTTCGTTTTAACCGGGATTTTTTCTGCGGCTACAGCCCCGAGCGCATTAATCCGGGCGACAAACAACACCGGGTAACCACCATTAAAAAAGTAACTTCAGGTTCAACCCCGGAAGTCGCCGACATTGTCGATGCCATCTATAACACAATCATTACAGCCGGCACTCACAAAGCTGCCAGCATAAAAGTTGCTGAAGCTGCCAAAGTTATTGAAAACACGCAGCGCGATCTCAATATCGCCCTCATCAACGAACTTGCCCTGATCTTCAATAAAATGGGAATCGACACCGAAGCTGTTTTAGAGGCGGCGGGGACCAAATGGAATTTCCTCCCCTTTCGCCCGGGCCTTGTCGGCGGCCACTGCATCGGCGTCGACCCCTACTATCTGACCCATAAAGCCCAGGCCATCGGCTACCATCCTGAGATTATCCTCGCGGGCCGCCGCCTCAACGACGGCATGGGTGCTTATGTCGTCTCCCAACTTCTCAAAACCATGATGAAACGGGGCATCTATATCAAAGATGCCCGAGTCCTGGTTATGGGCCTTACATTTAAAGAAAACTGCCCGGACCTTCGCAACACCAGGGTGGTTGATATCGTTGATGAACTCAAAGAATATGGTGTCAACGTTGATGTCTACGACCCCTGGGTCAACAAATCTGAAGCCCAGCATGAGTACGAAATCACTCCCATCGAACAGCCGCAGCAAAACACATACGACGGCATAATCATCGCTGTCGCCCATCAACAGTTTGTTGAAATGGGAGCCCAGACTCTCCATGCCTTAGGAAAATCCGAACACGTCCTCTATGATTTGAAATATATTTTAAAACAAGAAGAAGCCGACTTGCGCCTTTAAAATAATTGCCGAATATTGGTAATCAAAGGTAAGCAAATAATGGAGAAATAAAAGATGGCCTTGAATTTCGACAACCTGGCCCGATGTATTCAAACCCTCAGCGCTCCCTGTACCACCTTGAAAACAGTGAACCAGACAGCGATGACTTGCTTGATTGGACAACCATGCCAGAAAATTTCAACCGGAAGTTTTGAAAAATTACGAAGTTATTTGGTGACAGAGGTTTCAGAACTTGGAACGGGCTTGGGCCCTGCTGCAAAACCCCTCATTCCGGTGACCACTATCAACTTAATACAAGCACATTGTCAAGGATAAAGATTTGACCCCCCCGCCTAGACCCGTCTATTTGCCTGCTCTTGTCTTGGCCTGCTTATAAATTTGGTTCTTGTTCCTTTTGCCAATAGCGATCACCATTATGCATACTTCTAGATCTATGACTTCGTAAACAAGCCTATACCCACTAGCCCTAAGCTTAATTTTATAATGATTTTCAAAACCTCTAAGCTGATTGCTTAATATATGTGGTTTAACGAGTACAGCTTTTAATTTCTTTTTCAACTGAGCTTGAATGGAATGGTCTAGTTTTTTCCATTCCTTAAGGGCTGTAGGAAGAAACTTAAGCTTATAATTCATCAAAATTCACTGCTACAGCAGAAATTTTTTCAGCTTGTCTTTCTTTTACAATAATACCAAGCTGATAGTCTTCTATACTATCAATCAATTCTTCATATGTTTCAGCTGGAATAAGATAAGCTGTTGGTTTGTTATGATTTAAAATTGCAATTGGTTCACCATCCGATTCCTCGATAAGAGCACTGGGATTTCTTTTTAGTTCTGAAATGCTCGCAGAACAATTTGCTAATACTGATTTCATCTCAATCCACCTTAAAAATAAACTTATTTTAGCACCAATATATGACTATAATTTAGCACTCAATTTAGCTTTAGTCAATATCATTTTCTTTTGAATTACGCTTTCAGGCTGCAAAGCCATCTATCAGCTGGACAGATTGTAATACCGGCAGTTTCCCGGGGCTGGCGCAGATTTAAGACCAATTGCACAAACTTCACAGCAGCAAAACCTTCCCGACGGTTGATTTTTGTCAGGATTGGAAAGATTGCGGGCATCGTCAATATCATCAAAATTAAGATAGACAGGTTCTGCAAAATCACC
>JAOZKP010000113.1 GCA_029935295.1 bacterium
AATTAAATTAACAAATTATTTCTTTTTTTTGGGGTCATCAGCAAATTTTGTGACCAGAACCCGGGTGATCACAACAGAGACAGAGAGTGCTCCCAAAACAAAGAATACTGATGTAAAACCAAAAGTAAAGATTTTCGTCGCTTCAGCCCATACGTCCATCTTGAAACCTCTTAAAAAATACTTGAATTACCTTACAATTAAGTTCTTTTTTCTACAAACAAATGAAACAACTGTCAGTAGCAACAATAGCTTAAGTTCAAAAACGAAGGAAAGGAGCCCTTTTACATCATCTGTCGGGTAAAAATCAACCAAAATTCCACTGCAGAGCTTGACGGCGAGTAAAAAAACGGTCCAATTTTCCCCAGCCTGCAGAAATGGTACTTGCATTGCCGGAAGAACATTAGTAATTTAAGTGGTTGCTTTCTGCTCTTTTGTTTACCACAGAACACAGAGTTCACAGAGGAGAGATGAGTTGTTGTCGTTTATATTTTGTCTTTTTCTGCGTCTCTGCGGGAATATGCTTTTGGTGTCGCGCAGAGGCGCAGAGAAAAATCATAACCGATACAGTTACATTTTACGAGTTCAGTAAATATGTCTATAACCAAAAAAAGCGAGCTATTTTCCCGGCTAGTGGTCCGGTATCGCCGGTTTCTGACCGCGGTCGTTTTGGTTCTGCTGGTGCTGGGCTGGGCCGCTTTTTTTCGATTGCACCTGACGACCGATGTTGCTGCCCTGCTACCGGATCGCGGGAGTGCGGCGATTTCCGATTTTCGCTTGCTTGCAAAAGCGCCGCTGGCGCGGCGGATTGTCCTTCGGCTACGGGCGGAAGAGAGTATTGGTACCACCGAATTGCTCGCAACTGTTGATAAACTGGCGGTCCGTCTGCAGCCGCCATTTTTCAGCCAGGTAATTGCCGGGCCGGGCAGCGGCAGTGCCGAAAATCTGTTTGGCTTTGCATTGTCGGAGTGGCCAAATCTGATGAACCCGGCGGATTATTCAGAGATTAAAAAACTCCTGCTTCCAGATCAGATTGAGGTCGCGCTCCGGCAAAATTATACTAAATTACTGCAGCCGCTGGGATTCCTCCAGAAAAAGATGATTCTGGCCGATCCTTTCGAATTCCGCAACCTGATTTTGCCGCGTCTGATTTCATTGAATCCGGTGGGTAAAGCCCGGGTTGTCAACGGCCATTTCATGAGTGCTGACGGCCGGGAAACGATGCTGTTGTTGGCGACGCCGATTGCGATTACTGATTTTAACGGGGCCAAATCTTTGTTGGATAAACTCAATCAAGTTCTGGCGGAGGTGGTGCCGGCCGGGATTGAGCCCATAATTATAAGCGGCCATCTTTATACGGTTGCGAATGCGGCCGCAATCCAGCGTGACATGAAGGTCGTGATCTCGGCTTCGCTGCTGGCGCTGCTGCTGATTTTTCTGATTTTTATGCGCCGTCGGCAAGCCCTTTCCGTATTCCTGATTCCCGTGATAATTTTAGGGCCGGCATTGGCCCTGACCGGTTTGGTCGACGGTTCTGTCTCCGCCATCACCATCGGTTTCGGGGCAGTTCTTCTGGGGGTGACCATCGATTACGGCCTGCATATCTACTTTTCTCTCGCAGGCCGGCAGAGGCCGCCGGGGGAAATTGTTGCGTCTTTGGTGCCGCCGTTGTTGGGGGCGGGCTTAACCACCGCCGGGGCTTTTTCCGTGCAGCTATTGTCAGCACTGCCCGGTCAGCGACAATTGGCTCTGTTCGCGATTTTCGGCGTACTCCTGGCTTTGGGGCTTTCATTGCTGCTGCTGCCGCAATTTCTTCGCCGCGAAAATGATAGTCCCGATTTTAACCCTTTGCCGACCCCGTGTAAATCCGTCCTGTTGAAAAAGGGGCTGGGCGGTCGTAGTCGGCGGATTGACCGGCTGGTGATATCAGTTTGGTTGATTTTACTTCTATTACTGTTCGGAGCCTCTTTCAAGGTTGATTGTGTCGGCGATCTGCGCCAAATCAATCTTGTGCCGGAATCTTTGCGGCAGGCGGAAAAAAGCCTTAAATCGGTCTGGGGAGAGGTTCGGGGCCGGGCCCTGGTGTTTGCCACAGGGCCGACTCTGGAAGAGGCGCTTCAGGTCAACGAAAAACTTTATACCCATTTACGGCAGGAGTTTTCGCCTGCAGAAATTGTCAGCCTGGCGCCGGTTCTGCCGTCGAGTTTAATCCAGGCCCGGAATCGCCGGAATTGGCGCATGTTCTGGACTTCTGAACGATTGGATGAATTGCGGCAGAATCTGATTTCAACGGGCCGAAAAATTGGTTTTTCCGCCACCGCTTTTACCCCGTTCATGGAGGCTTTGACTGCCTCGCCACCGGGTCTTTCAGAATCATATTGGCGTCGGACTGGATTTTCCCCGCTGCTGGATGCTCTGATTGAAAAGAGTCCGCAAGAAGTTACAATTATCACTTTAATTCCCGATCGCGCCGCCAACCTACCTTTTTTTGCTGAAGCCCAAATAATGCCCGGGGTGCGTCTGGTTTCGCCGCAGAGTTTCAGTCGTGAAGTCAGTGGTGCAGTGAGTTCAGACCTTAAGCGGTTTATTGTTCTGGCATTGATTGTCGTCAGTTTAATTCTGCTGATTCTGTTGCGTAATTTTTACCAGGCCCTCCTCGCTCTGCTGCCGGTTCTGTCCGGACTTTTATCGATGTTCGGAATTATGGGGGCTCTGGGAATTTCATTCAATCTGTTCAATCTGGTCGCCGCTATATTAATCATTGGAGTCGGGGTTGATTACGGGATTTTTATGGTTTACCGCCTTTTTCGGGGGCGGGATGCGGCCACGGAAAAAGCGGTTCTGGTCTCCGGTCTGACGACTCTTGCCGGTTTCGGGGTGCTGGTTCTGGCCCGGCATCCGGCACTTAACTCTATCGGTTTGACAGTTCTTCTCGGGGTCGGCGGGGCTCTGCCGACGGTTCTCTGGGTCCTGCCGGCGTTAGCGGCAATGCAAAGCCGGGGGGAATAATGCCGGTTTACCGTCTTGGCCAACGCTTAATCTTTCCTCCGGCCCATCTCGCTGAGAGTGAAAACGGTCTTCTGGCAGTGGGCGGTGATCTCTCGCGTGAGCGGCTACTGAAAGCTTATGGCGAAGGGATTTTCCCTTGGTATTCCCCTGGCGATCCTCTGCTCTGGTGGTCGCCGGACCCCCGGGCCCTGCTTTTTCCTGATGAATTTCATCTCTCACGTCGTAATCGCCGTTATCTGCAAAAAGCCGGTTTTGCAGTGCGTCGGGATACCGCTTTCGCCGAAGTTATCAAATCCTGTGCCGACACTCCACGCCGACATGAGAGCGGTACCTGGATAACCCCGGAGATGCAAGCCGCATACATTGACCTGTATCATGCCGGTTTCGCACACTCATTTGAGATTTTTCAGAATCACAAACTGGTGGGCGGCCTCTACGGAATCTCTCTCGGTCGCTGTTTCTTTGCCGAGTCAATGTTTTCGCTGGTCGATCACGCTTCTAAAGCGGCTCTCAGTGATCTGGTGGCTCTGGCTCAACGCCGTAATTTTCACTTCATTGATGTGCAATTTCTGACTTCACATCTTGAGCGGTTCGGCGTGCGTGAGATCAGCCGTCGTGAATATCTGCTACGGCTTGGTCGGGCTCTGAAGAAGCCGACTATGAGAAAGTTATGGTCGGAGTTATAATTACTTTAGATAACTAAAAATTACTTTTTCCTTGTGTTGATGACAAAAAAGTCGTATAAGTCGCCCTCTTTATAAAGACAGTTATGGCATTTATAGTCAGTACTGACCAGTCAAAAAACCGTGCAACTGATAAACCGGGAGTTTGGCCATTTGCTTCTGCTTCTTCTGAAAAAAATCTTGATTTTCTAAGTTCGCTCCGCCAAATTACTTAACTCGCTCATGCTTCGCTCAGACAGAAGTAATTTTTTTGGCTCTACTTCACTAAGAAAATGCTACAATTTTTTTCAAGACGCTCCAGTAAACGACCAAACTTCCTCATATAAATCTTTACTAAGAAATTATTAAAGTGGGGGATTGGAAATGAAAAAAATTACTTTAGTTTTATCGATGGTTGTCTTGGTGTTGGTTTTAGGATTGCAACCGGCTCCGGCAGCAGCCCGGGAAAAGGTTGTTATCTTTCATGCCGGCAGCCTGTCGGTGCCGTTGGCGGCGATGGAGAAGGCTTTTGAGAAAGCTCATCCGGAAATTGATATTCAGCGCGAGGGTAGCGGCAGCCGTAAGTGCGCCCGTAAGATTTCTGATCTCGGTAAGGATTGCGACATCATGGCTTCGGCTGATTTCAGCGTTATCGACAACCTCCTGATTCCGAAATTTGCGACTTGGAATATCCGTTTTGCCACGAACCAGATGGTGCTCTGCTACAGTGACAAGAGTGCTTATGCGAAAGAGCTGACTCCGGAAAGCTGGATCTATATTCTGGCGCGGGAAGGGGTCGAATGGGGTCACTCCGATCCCAATCTCGACCCTTGCGGCTATCGTTCATTGATGGTGCTGCAGTTAGCCGAGAAGGCCTTTAAAAAGCCGGGTCTCAACCAGCGCCTGCTGGCCAACCGGCCGCTGCGCAATATCCGCCCGAAAGAGGTCGAGCTGATCGCCATGTTGGAGAATGGTGCTCTTGATTATGCCTGGGAGTATCGCTCAATTGCGGTTCAGCATAAGTTAAAATTTCAAAGCCTGCCGCAGGAAATAAATCTCAGCAACTATGCACTCGACTCTTTTTACCGACAGGCTGAGGTTCAGGTGAGTGGCAAAAAACCGGGTGAAAAGATCACCTTGCGGGGTAAATCGATTACGTATGGCGTGACGTTACTTAACAACGCCCCACATAAAGCGGCGGCGATCAAATTTCTTGACTATATGCTGGCACCTGAAGGCGGGCTTAAGATTCTTGCAGGGATGGGCCAGCCGCCGATTGTTCCGGCACGGGTCTGTGATGAAAAAGTGATTGCAATACTTCCGGAATCCTTGCAGAAGCGGGTTAAAGCCGATAAATAATTTTACAAGTTTATGCGTAAAGAATCTTTTCTCTGGTTGACTTTAATAAGCAGTTTTGTCGTGCTGCTTTTTGTTACCGTGCCGCTATTAAGGATGCTGACGGCGCCGTCGCTGGCATCTTTGTGGGAGACCATTCGTGATCCGGAGGTCTATCGCTCAATCTGGCTCAGTCTCTATACCGGTATTAGTGCTGCGGCGATCTGTTTTGTTTTCGGAACGCCGCTGGCCTATCTTCTCGCCCGCAGTGAATTTCGCGGCAAAAAACTGGTTGAAGCGATTGTCGATCTGCCGATTGTGATTCCCCATCCGGTTGTCGGGATTGCACTTTTAGGTTTGGTCGGAAAGAATTTCTGGCTCGGCCGGCTGATGCACGAGCTCGGCCTGCAGATTGTCGGCAGCCCGGCCGGGATTATCATGGTTATGACCTTCGTCGGTCTGCCCTTCTATCTGCAGGCGGCAAAAGAGGGTTTTGCTTCGGTTTCCCCGAGGTTGGAGTCGGTTTCACGCAGCCTCGGCGCCTCAATGTTTTCAACCTTCATCCATGTTACCTTTCCCCTGGCTTGGCGTTCGATCTTGAGCGGGATAATCATGTGCTGCGCTCGGGCGATCAGTGAGTTCGGCGCGGTTGTAATTATTGCCTACCATCCGATGATCGCCCCGGTCTTGATGTTCGAACGCTTTCAATCTTTCGGCCTGCGCTACTCCCAGCCGGTCGCAGTCTGGCTGATTGTGGTTTGCCTGCTCCTTTTTCTCTCCCTGCGCCTGGTCGGCGGCAGTTCCCGGAAATATGAAACCCGGGGGCGTGCATGACTCTGCGCATCGAAAATCTGGCGGTTGACTTAGGCCAGTTCAAACTCAAAGATATCAATCTGACTCTTGAAACCGGTGATTTTTTTGCCCTGATGGGGCCGACCGGGGCCGGCAAGAGCGTACTTTTAGAAGCGCTGGTCGGTCTGGTGCCACAGAGTACCGGCGAGATCTATATCGACGAGCGCCGGATCAGCAACTTGCCGCCGGAGGAGCGCGGTATCGGTATTGTCTATCAGGACTATGCCCTTTTCCCCCACCTTTCAGTGCTTGGTAATATTCGCTATGGTTTAAGATTTCAGTCTCGGGCAAAATCCGGCCGCTCTAACGCGGAAAATATGGCGGTCGTTGATGACCTGATTCCGCTTTTAGGTTTAGGGCATCTTCTGCACCGCTATCCCACCACTTTAAGCGGCGGCGAACAGCAGCGCGTGGCCTTGGCCCGGGCCCTGGTCGTCAAACCCGACATCCTCCTGTTGGATGAGCCTCTTTCCGCTCTCGATCCCAATTTTCGTCAGGAGCTCAGGACTCATTTGAAAAATCTGCATGCTGCCAGCGGTGCGACCTTTCTAATGGTAACCCACGATTTTTCCGAAGCTTTGTCGCTGGCCCAGCACGCCGCTATCATGGCTTCCGGTAGACTCGAACAGAGCGGTACAATCGAAGATATCTTCCGCAGGCCGCAGACCGCCGTGGTCGCCGATTTTGTCGGTATGAAAAATCTTTTCAAGGTTGAATTTTCAGACACAAAAGCCTTTTGCGAGGCGGTCGAGTTCAGGGTTAGCCGGGGGCCGGAACCAGGTTCAGGCTATATTGCTATCCGGCCCGAGGACTTGATCTTAAGTAAAAGTCCACTTGCTTCCAGTCTGCAGAACTCTTTTTCGGGCAAAGTCAGCGCCGTGCGCAGTCACGGGTTTTTCTATGAGATTGATCTCACAGTCAAATCTTTAACCTTTACCGCGGTCATCACTAATCACGCCTTCTTCGATCTGGAACCCGCCATCGACAGCAATTTCTTCCTCTCCTTCAAAGCTACCGCAGTACATCAGTTTTAATGCCTTAGACGCAGTCGTCCCCTGGCAAACCTGCACAAGTCAAAATCGATTGTTACGTGGTTTTTCTTTTTGCTTTAGATTGCAACTTGCAAGATCTACAGTTAACATTGAATATTGATTCGGGAACTGGAGGAAAAGTTGAGACTGTCAGAGTATCCAATTCATCGAATTCGACGGCCCCAGAAAATGAAACTTCAGGATAAAACTTCCGGCCGGTTAATTTGACAATTACCCAGGTATGCACTAAAGAAATAGTTCGTGATCTTATTGCAGATCTCATTACGATCATTTAATTATCATCTCTTAGTACATGCAGGAAAGAGTCTTTACTTCTAAATTATAAATGAGATTCACCAATGCAAAACCTTCTTGAGAAACTTTTGACCGATTCCGGTTTACCCGTCCCGGCGGCCCAAGTGGTTATCCTGGTACTGTCCATTCTGACCATCGCGGTGCTGGCCTACCTGTTATCCCGGCTGACCCTCCACCTGATGATTCCTTTTTTTGTGCGGGCTACGACCTTGAGCAAATCCGACTGGGACGATTTGCTGGTCAAAAACCGTTTTTTCGCTCCCCTGACAATCATGATCCCTGTGGTAGTGGTTTATGCCACCGCCGGTATCCTGCTCGGAGGATACCCATTTTTTGCTGAGATGGTCAGGCGTTTATGTATGACCATTCTGGTTTTTCTTGCTGTACGCATGGTCAATTCAATTCTGCGCACGATTGAAGATATCTACAAACGTCATGAGGTGTCGAAGAGGAAACCGATCAGCGGCTATCTTTCGGCAGTCAGAATTGGCATGTTTCTACTGGCTGGGATTTTCATAGTTTCAACCCTGACCAATAAATCTCCCTGGGGAATTTTTAGTGTCTTTGGTGGATTGACAGCGATCGTTCTGCTGGTTTTCAAAGACACCATTCTCGGCTTCGTCGCCAGCCTCCAACTGGTCAGCAACGACATGGTGCGGGTGGGAGACTGGATCGAGATGCCCAAGTTTGAAGCTGACGGCGATGTTATCGATGTCTCTATCCATACAGTCAAGGTGCAGAATTGGGACATGACCATCACCACTATCCCGACTTATGCGCTGGTCTCGAATGCTTTTAAAAACTGGCGGGGAATGTCGAAGTCAGATGGGCGCAGAATCAAGCGGGCGCTTTGTATTGATATGAATTCAGTTAGGTTTTGCACGCCGGAGATGTTTGAAGAATTCAACAAATTCAGCTCCCTCAAAGGGTACCTCCAGAAAAAACAGGCCGAGATTGATCTTTATAACAAAAAACATAATATTGATCAAAGCTCCCCGCCAAACGGACGGCAGCAAACCAACATGGGTATCTTTCGGGCCTATATCAAGGACTACCTGATCAACCATCCCAAAATAAATCAAAATATGACCTTGCTGGTCAGGCACCTGCCGCCGACCCCCAAGGGCATTCCCATAGAAATCTATGCCTTCAGCAATGATCAAGCCTGGGCCAACTATGAAGATATTCAGGCTGATATTTTTGATTATATAATTGCTGTATTGCCGGAATTTGGTTTACGGGTTTTTCAGGAACCTTCAGGCCTTGATTTTCAATCACTGAAAGTTCCCGATCGACATTAAGCATTATAACTTGACCGGAAAATTTAGATTGGTATTGGATATCTCTAGGGGGTACCATACTTGTTTGATAAATTATATTCTGGATTAAAGTCACAAAATTAGGTATTGCACCAAATTGAGATTTATGACTAAGGGGGTGTTACGCATTTTTACGATTAATCTCTACTTTGCAGGCTGGATCAAAAATAAAGATTGCCAGTGGATATATTCGAGGAATACCGCACCTGTTTACTAAATTATTTGTCAGGTATAAATCGCAAAAATAAAAATTGCATCGATCTGCGATATGTTATTAAGAAATGGTTACGATATCTTTTGTTTACTGGTTGGCTGGAAGGTTGAGATTGGCAGTGGTAAGGGATACCCCCCTCTATAGCAATAATTACAACAATTT
>JAOZKP010000114.1 GCA_029935295.1 bacterium
GGCAAATTCCCAACGTAAATTAAAAACGGTTAATAAAAGATAGGCAGTTAAAGGCAGAAAGATAAGTTGAGCAATAAGACCAACGAAAACCACTTTAGGAGCAATAAAGAGTGTTTTAAAATTTTTAAGAGTCAAAGATAAGCCCATACTCATCATTATAAGTGCCAGTATTAGCGGGAAAGCAAACTGATATATGTTCTCCATAGTATATTCACCTATTAGAAATTGCATTATACTTTAGCGATCAACAGCGCATTGGCGTTACCAAATACACCACACTAGTGTGGCCAGACCGTATTTCGCATCTGGAAAATCGGTTTTCATCCAGTTAATAAGAGTAACAATGATCCTGGCGCCGGATTATCCCAAAGGATGACCCAAAGCGAGTGCACCCCCCAGGTGTTAACTTTCTCAAACGGCATGTTTTTCATTGTCAAGGCCAAGTTCCCGTATAACGGCAAGGGACTGTGAAGCAAATGCTTCATTAAGTTCAACCACGTCAATAAATACGCATTCTTTTAAAACCCAAAACCTATAGCTTATCAATCACCAATTGTTGTCTAGACACTTGGGTCCACCGTAGACCTCAATTACCAGTTGGACATAATAGCAAATTGCTCCGCCGGGACAACAGGGTCAAGGTCGTTACTGAATTCTTTGTACAAAGCGTTTATGTTAACCACGATTTTTTCCGGATCTTGGTATTCAACATAAGGGCCTAAGGGAATATCCTTGGCTGCGGCAAAACTTTCCATACCCTGGTCATATCTTATTCTGGCTTCATGGGCATAATACTCCCAGTATTTTTTAATCTCCAAAGCTCCCTGGATATCAGTGACGGGACCGTGGCCAGGCACAATATATCTGGGTTCAAGACTAACAATCAGGTCGATGGCCTTGATGAAATTAGCCACTGGTCCGGCCCACATTATCTGATGACCACCAACGATCATGACGTCGGCTACGAACACGGTTCCGGCATGGGGGACATGCACAATTAGATCCCCGGTCGTATGGCAGGGTCCAACCTCGATAAGTTCGACCTTTCTGGATCCAACATCTAATTTCAATCGCCCCTCAAATGTCTTCGTCGGTAGGGCTGCTGTGATATTATCATAAGTGTATTTACCAAAACGCTTAAGAAAAAAATTTCCCAACTCCCCAAGATCAGCTGCTCCTTTCATAAGTCCGGCCATAGTTTCCGGGGTTAATTTGGCCATGGCTTCGGCGCAGGCTTTGGTAGAGATTATTTCACCTGCTTTGGCAGCTTCATTTCCAAACCAATGGTCTCCGTTGTCATGGGAATTGACCAGGAAATCAATAGATTCAGCATCCGGCGTAATTGCACGCATAGCCGTAAGCATTTCATTAGTCAGTTTCACATCGTAAAGAGTATCAACTAACAGAGATTTACCTTGGTCAACTATCAAACCGGCATTGCTTAATCCCCAGGAACCATCTGGTTGAATATAGGCCCAAACACCTTCCCCAAGTTTAACCACTCCTTTTTTGAAATCAAAAATATTCATTATTTCCTCTTTATTGATCAGGGTTTATTAATATTGTCCTTATAAAGTCCCATTATCTCCCTAGCTTCGTCAGGTGTGGCAGGTTCCCGGCCCATAATCTGGGCGGCCTTGACCGCCACTTCCACTAGTTCGTAGTTTCCTTTGGCCAGGTCTCCGTTGGGCATTCTTACATTGTCTTCAAGGCCGACGCGCATGTGCCCGCCCATCAGGCAAGACTGCATAATAGAAGGGAATTCGTCAAGGCCGATCCCGCAGGCAGTGAAGTTGGAACCCTGTGGCAGAGCATTGACCAGGGTGGCAAAGGCATCCGGTCTGAATCTCTGGCCGCCGGCAACCCCCCAGACAAAGTTGTAATTGGCAGGATCGCTGAAAATACCCTGTTTGGAAATGAGTAAGAAATTATCAAGCCCGCCGATATCATACACTTCCACTTCGGGCTTGACCTTGCTTTCCTCCATGGCCTTACCGAAATCCTGAAGGATGGCAAAGGTATTTTCAAAAATAAATTCTAACATTATCTGGCCTGATTTTCGGTCTATAATCCCGAAGTTCATGGTATTGGTATTCAGGGACGCCATTTCCGGCTTAATTTCCACTATCTGGGTTATCCTCTCCTCCTGAGTCTTGCCGATACCGACAGCCGAGGAAAGGTTAATGATCAGTTCAGGTGTCTTTTCCTTTATGGCGTCATGAACGTCCCGTATCAATTGCACCTCATGGGTGGGCATACCATCTTCTCCACGGGCATGAACATGAACCATAGCCGCCCCGGCCTGATAAGCCTTCGCAGCCTCATCGGCAAATTCAGCGGGCGTATAAGGCACCGCTGGATTGTTGTTTTTGAATGTTCCGGCTCCTGACAGGGCCGCAGTGATAATTACTTTTTTTTCAATTTTAGTTTTCATAATAGCTGCTCCTTTTTATTTACCGCGCCTTTTTGGCTGACGGATTATATTTTATTTTTCCACGACTTTCCGGGTTTCCTTTCGATATTAAGAGCTCAAGATCTTCCAATGGATAGGCCATACAGGGATAAATATAACCAAATGCTTGATCCGATTTCCTTAACTTAACGACGTAATGGTTAGCAGGCTTTAGCTTTCAGGGTTAGTCCATTGTTTAAAGAGATTTGAAATATGGTACCTTTTTAAACGGTTTTAGGCCAACCTGGTTGTTTGGTAACATCCAAAGGCGGGCCAAAAACTTCGACCCGAATTCGTCTTTTGGGAATTTTAAGTTTTGCAAACTCGACCAGAACAAATATGTAAAGGTATTATTATATTGTTAGTTCAAATTATAGGGTAACCAAGTGGCAATGGCCGGAAAAACCGCTATGAGTGCTATAATTAAAAGAAGGGTTGCAATAAATGGGAATACCCCCCTGTATACGACACTTAAAGGAACCCCCGTCACCCCTTTCATGACAAATAGATTGATGCCAAATGGTGGTGTGATCGTTGCAAGGTCATAGGAAAGCACCACAATAACCCCAAACCATAATAGATCCCAGTGTAAACTATGGGCTATGGGTAAAAATATAGGAACACAGATCAAAATCAAAGGTATGGCAGGCATAAAGCAGCCAAGGACAAATAAAATCATTACAATGAAAAATAGAATTAACAGCGGGTGCACACTAAGCATAGATATCTGTTCTGCCATAACATTAGGAAGCCTGCTTAAGGCAATGAAATAACCAAACATTTTAGCACCGCCTAAAATGGTAAAAATCAAGCCGCAAATTCTAGATACTTCAGTCGAGCTTTTTAAAAGCGCTTTAAAATTGAGCCTCCCCATTGCTACAGCTATAGCGATTGCTGCAGAACTGCCTATTGCCCCACCTTCTGTCGGAGTAAAAAGACCAGCAAAAATTCCTAATATAACAAAAGCAAATATGGTTAAAATAGGGCCTGTGGCCCTCACAGAACTAAATCTCTCTTTCCAGGTTGCTTTTTTTATCGGGGGTCCTAATTTAGGATTAATCAGACATCTCACATAAACCAGAGTCATAAAAGCAATTGCTGTGATAATTCCGGGAATTATTCCTGCAATGAAAAGATCTCCTATGGATTCCTCGGCAAGAATAGCATATATAATAAAGCCAATGCTGGGTGGTATCAAAGTTCCCAATGTTCCTGCACAGGTGAGTGTTCCAATGGATAACACATCATCATATTTGTATTTTCTCATTTCCGGCAAGGCTATGGAAGCCATTGTCACAGATCCTGTTAGAGTATCCCCTGATACAGCAGCAAATCCTGCTATAGCACCAATGCTTGAAATGCATAATCCTCCTCTCATATGGCCAAACCATCTACTTGCTGCATGGAAAAGGTTTTTTCCAAATCCACTATTCAAGCAGATGAAACCCATTACGATAAAGGCTGCCGCTGCGGCCCATGGATATTGAGCCACAGTATCAAACCAGGTATGGCCCACCATTTCAAAACCAGCATCAAAGCCTCTTATTGAGGATATAAACAGAAAGCCGACCGCCATAAGTCCGAATCCTACAGGCATACCGCTCAATAAAAAAACCATCATAGTCACAAGGCCGATTATACCAACTATTGGCGCATCCAGATCAAGGGATGTCATCAATATTAAAGCGATTCCGATAAAAACAGCAACCAGAATGGGGAAAACAATAACAGATAACTTAAGACCAGCCTTCACACTTTTAGCCAATATTTCCAGATAATCGCGAACAAATAACAACAGCATCAAAATACAACTCAAAGGCACCAGGGCTGCAAATGGAGCGACTGGTATTCCAAGTATCATGGTTACATCAGGCGTTTCAAATGCAAAAACAGCACTTCTCCAGATAACCAACAAGAGTACAACAATGCTATTAAAGCCGGCGATACTTTCTAATATTAATTTTCCAGAAGGTTTGAGAACACCTGATAGTATTTCTACTCTGACGTGGGAGTTAGTTACATGGGTATAAGCTACTGAAGAAAAAACCAGAACAACCATTGTCAACTCAATAATTTCTATAGTTCCAGGTATAGGTCTATTAAAAAAATACCGTAAAACCACATCAGTTGTCGAGAGTCCAACCAGCACAATCAAAAAGGAAGTACCGATATAGCTAAGTATCCTTACAAAAGTATCAAGACACTCCATTTTACTAATTATTTTTGAGAGTGTTTGGCCTGCTTCATCTTTAAAGTCAGTGTTGTTTATTGTTTTTGCTTTAGCAACTACTTCGGTCGACATTACTGTCTCCTTAAAACTGAACAGTGATTGTTGTGTTAATTGCCATAGGCCTCATTCAGTGTCACACCATACTTTTGTTCTGCTTTATGAAATTCAGAGAGAATTTCAGTCTGCTCCTGGGGGTTCACTCTCATTCTTTTAACAATTTTTGTTCTATAGTCACTCCAGATTTTGTCCATTTTCGCCAAATCATCGGATGCAAGGTAATATGTTTTGCCTCCCATTGATCCCTCAAATATCTTTTTGGCGGCTATAGTTCTTTCCCACCAGATTTTATTGAATAAATTGATCGCCATATTTTGATCGACCTCATTAAAAACTATCTGTATGTCTTTTGGCAATTTTTCCCACACCTTTTTGTTCATGACCATGGCAAATGGGGAATAACCAAAGGTAACGGGAGTGACGTGGTGCAAAACCTTTCCAAACTTCCGGTCAGTCAAAAGTGTATAGGTGGTAAGTGAAGCATCCAGAACACCCTTTTCTACTGCCATATAGACATCGGGAAAGGGCAATCCAATAGGTACTGCGCCTATTTTTTTTACCATTTTACCCAGGATACCATAACTATTAAATTTTAATCCTTTCAAATCTTCCAATCTTTTTACCGGCACCTTTGATGTTCCGATACAAGCGGGGGCAGAAAGGTGAACAAAAAGGATTTTTGTGTCCTTTAGATCATTTTGGGCCTGGGGAATTTTTTCAAGGAGTTCGTTAAACATCAGAGTGCCATCCTTGACCACGATGCTTGGTGTGGCCAAGGCGAATAGATTCTCAAGCACAGGAAAGTGCCCTGGCTTTCTATCCAAAGGAGATTCCCCTATATCTGCCAGACCTGAAACAACTGAGTTATAAACATCTGACTGCTTGCTTAAAGCTTGTGCAAAATAGGGTTGTATCTTGATTTTGCCTTTTGATCGGGTCTCTATCTCAGCAATCCATGGCTTGATAGCCTTTACCCATCGTTGATGTGTGGGTGGGACAGCCAAATTGAGACTTAGCTTAATTACATCTTTTGCATGACTAACAGTTGCTAAACCAATGACGAGCAAAGCACATAAACATACGATCCCTGTTACACTTTTTTTCATGATATTACTCCTTTTTATTAACAATGTGAGCCTAAACGGATCCCTTTTATTAATGCCTGAAGGTTCATCGATTACCCTGTTGTTGATAAACATAATACAAACGTTAACCTTAGCTTTTATAAGCCACCTGCATGGTTAAAGGTATTCTCAAATGAATGGCATTCTGTGGACAATCATGAACACATGCGTTGCAATGCCAGCATTCTTCAGGATATGTGACCACAGGTATCTCTTTGGCTTTTGAACCATAATAGACATCTGTGGGACAAATCCTGACACAGATGCCGCATGCATTACATTTTTCCTTATCTATTACTGCCGCCATATTTACTCCTTACTTTATAAAAATAATCATGTTCCCAATAAAGCTGCCAAATAGCTGATTAAATTTTATATTTAGATATCCTCGTCTTTTTTCATTTTCCCCAGAAAGACACGTCCCACAAAATCTTTAATTTTATCTATCATCGTTGGATCTTGAAACGTTAGAGTACTTTTTGCTTTGCGATCTGATATATTCCCCACTGCTGTTGCCTCATAAATTCCTCCGGGAATCGGTGGGCTTGAAATAAGCAGCACTTTTTTATCATCTGGCAGAAACTCTGCATCTGCTCGAAGAATGTTAAACACCTTTGACATTTTATCCACTTCCTCAGTGAAAGTGCCGTCTTCTCCTGTTTTTCCAAAACCGAGCGTTATCTCCACCTCTTTGTTTTTTTCGTCAATGCCTCTCAAAACAAGCATGATTTTTTCTTTGGGGCCAAAGCCACGCCCTTTTAATATTATGTCCGTCCCCATTATAGTGGCAACTCCAAGGCTGATAGTTTCAGGTGCTACAATCAACTGAGGATTTTTAATATTTTCATCAAATACTTTTAAAGACTTGGGGCCGGAACTACACCCAATGCTTAGCATGATTGTTACAACGAAAATCAATCCGATTTTCACCATCCTACGCCTATTAAACTTCACGTTTGCATCTGTCATTTTCCCCTCCTTGAAATTTTAAAATAATAATAATTATCAATAAATTTTGTAATTGTTTTTACGCTTTCATTCTCCATTCCGGAACGGGTTGGCCTTTTTTATTTTTGACCACAAGCCTTTGTTCATTCAACATTGGGTTTGTAAAGGGAAAATCTACACGGTGATGGTGTTGCCGGGACTCTTTCCTTTCCTGGGCTGCTACAAATGTAATCTCACCAATGTCGAACAGATTTAATACCTCAACACAGCGCATCAGTTCGTGGGTATTTTGCGCCATGAGCACTTGGGGCAGTTTTTTCTTCAATCGTCTTAAGTGCTCCAGTCCCGCCGTCAGCATCGTCTCAGATCGAACGAGTCCGCAATAATCAGCCATTACCTGTTGAATCGCAGAATTGGCTTCTTGCCAGGTGGCACCATCCGTACGATTCAAAACCGTTTCTAAAAATTCTTTTGTTTTGACAACAAGAGTCTGAGTATGTTTTTCATCTGATGTCTTTGTCTTTGCTGCAAAAGAGGCTGCGCTCTCTCCGGCAATACTGCCAAAAACTGCAGCACCGGCAATGTAAAATGACATGAACTCATCTCCGGCAGCATATAGACCTGCTAAAGGGGTTTCACACTTTTCGTTGTAATTAATTCCACCAGGAGTAAACAGGCCGTATGTCATGAATTCAAATGGATGTTCTTTTGGGTCCACACCTTCTTCTTTAAAAAAATCAAGGATCGGGGTATTTGCTTCGTGTACCAGCCAATACTTCATATCCTCGTACTCTTTGTCTGAAATATCAGACAGGTCCATATACACAGGCCCTCTTCCGGACTTTTGATAATTTTCGTGCAATTGTGGATAAAAATGACCCGTCATTTCCTTTCCAGAACCTATCTGAATACCATTCGGATCTTTGAAAACACCCATCCATGATCCTCTCCCGTTTCTTGCGAAATATTTGGGACCAGACCATCGATCATTTAGTTCCATGTCGGATAGTTCACAGCCTGCCCGATAAGCCATGGCGCGACCGTCACCAGTATTGATGGGTGAGGTGCTTGTATTGAACAGTGATCCGGTATTTTGGGGAAAAAGGCGCATACATTTCCCGGTTGCAAGAATCACAGCTTTCGTTTTGAAAACCAGCAGTTTCGATTCCCTGACATCAAAACCTATTGCGCCTGCAATTGTGCCATTGTCATGTATAAGATCCAGGATCATAACCCGGTTGATGATTCTTACACCTGTTTTTTTAGCCTGTTTGGTAAGCTTTACTTTTGTATTCTGTCCGCTGAAATGTAAAAAAAAATCAGGCTGTCCGGGCATTGAATGCCCTGCAAATTCATATTTCCCTTCATATTTCATAGGGATACCCCAGCTGTCCCAACGTTTCACCAAGTCATATGCATTTTCCCAAAAAGTTTCAGTTACAGCCTGGGACATTTTCCCTATTTTACTAAAAAAACCTGGTCTCTCGCCCTGGACATCAGGTATATGGCACATGAAATGGTCGTTTCCCATTCCTGCATCGCCACTGCGCAAAGTGTTTGATTTGTCAGCGACAACGACATTGGCTCCTTTCTCACTTGCCCGTATAGCAGCACACAAACCAGCTGGCCCACCACCAATGCAAAGGACATCTGCCTCTATCTGTTCAATATTTAATTTTATATCCTTCATTTAAGCCCTCTCCTTAAGTTATAATATGGAGATTCATTACACAAACCGTGCCAAAATTAAATCTATTGTGAAATCAATAAGTTAACTATTGATAACTGGAGTATTAATAATTACGGTAAATGCACAATACCGTATTTAATAATTTTACTGTATTTGATGATTATTCATATTTCACCGACTATCCAGGCTTGGGATCAGGAGTGGCCGCGATAATGGATAGGCGGACACCGAATACATTCTTGGTCTAATTACTCAACACAAGTATGCCGCAATCTATTGCCTCTGGCGATAAATAATAATAATAATGCCCGAGGTTACGTGGTCGCAATCCAGTCATTTTTCGCATCGACAAAATGGATGGCAATAAGCGTGTAATCGGTGTCCGTCTTTTGCT
>JAOZKP010000384.1 GCA_029935295.1 bacterium
GCAAGAGTTCATTGCGCAATTCTTCCGATAGCAGACTGTTAACATCAGAGTTCAAAAGCCGTCGCGAAAACTCAGCTATCGGAGTATTTAAGAAAAGTTTCAAATCCGGGTGTTCGACAACGTAGTCAACCACCATATAGGCCTGACTCCAGCCGCGCCCCCACCAGTTATGCCACAATGCCACAGATTTTTCCGGCAGCAGGCTTAATGCCGGCCCGAAATCCTGACTGATTATTGAGTTAAAACGCCCGGCCACCCAGCGGTAGAGAGCGTCATCAACCGCCGGGCTCTGCAGTTTCTCCAAAATAACTTCCCGGGTTAAAATATGATCACCAACCATATCGCCTATCCGTCGGGCGAGTTCTTGACGCCGGGCCGGGATAATCCCGGGCGTCAATGGCAGCGGAATTTTCAGAAAATATTTTTTCGTCAGCGGCCGGAAAAGCATACGAATAGCAAGATAGTTGGTAAAATAACCGATAATTGCCCCGGCAATCGGTGGAATCAGATAGGGCCAGCAGGGTAATTCAGATAAATATGTAATAAATTCCATAAACCTGTCTATAATCTCCTTGTAATAGAGATTAAATTAAGTTATGACTTCACTAAGTTCTAAGCCATCAAAGATACTCTAAATCATTACTACCGTCAATCAACTTGAAAACCCTAACCGGAGAATATTTTTAATTATGCTGCACGGTAAAGAGATCCTGCTTGGGGTCACCGGCGGGATAGCCGCCTACAAATCAGTCCTGCTCCTAAGAGAACTCTCTAAATACGGCGCCAACGTCAATGTCATCATGACCCAGAGTGCCACGAATTTTGTCGGGCCGTTAACCTTCCAGACCCTCTCCGGCAATCCGGTCACCACTGATATCTTCACCCTCTTTGCCTCATCGGAAATCGGCCATGTCTCTCTGGCCAGCCGGGCTGACCTCCTGGTAATCGCCCCGGCTACGGCGAATATTATCGGCAAAATCGCCAACGGCATCGCCGATGATTTCCTGACAACGATGGTGATGGCAACCCGGGTACCGGTGCTTTTTGCCCCGGCGATGAATACCAATATGTGGGCCAGTCTGGTGGTACAAAAAAATATCAAAAACCTGAAAGATATGAACTATCATTTCATGGAACCGGCTGAAGGCGAACTTGCCTGCGGCGTGATCGGTCGCGGAAAACTTGCCGACATCGATGCAATTATGGACGAAATCAAAGCCCTTTTAAGTCCAGACGACCTTAAAGGGGAAAAGATTTTGATCAGTGCCGGCCCCACGGAAGAAGCAATCGATCCGGCTCGTTGCCTGACCAATCGCTCTTCCGGAAAGATGGGTTATAATCTTGCCGCTGTTGCCAGACAACGGGGTGCTGAAGTAATTCTGGTAGCCGGCCCGACTGCCGAGCTTGAAACTTGGGGCATAAAGGTAGTTAAATGTAAAACCGCAATTGAAATGGCACAAGCTATTGATGAAAATCTGGAAGGTGTTACTTCGGTTATAATGGCGGCAGCCGTCGCCGATTTCAGACCGGCTGAAATGGCGGCAGAAAAAATAAAACGGGAAGGCAACTACTGTCTTGAACTTGAACCCAACCCTGACATTCTCGCAGGTCTCGGCCAGCGTCCCGATAAACCATTTCTGGTCGGTTTTGCAGCTGAAACCAGTAAATTATTTGACCATGCCCAAGGCAAAATAAAGCGCAAAAATCTTGACATGATTGTCGCCAACGACGTCACCGCTCCCGGAGCCGGTTTCAGCGTTGATACAAATATCATAAAGATTATCGACCGTGACGGCCAGATGACAGATTTTCCTTTAATGAGCAAAGAGAAAGTCGCCGGTGTCATCCTCGACCATATACTTACACTGAAAAAACAGCGACGTTTACGCAGTTAAAGGTATTTTCCGTATGACTGATCTATACAATGATTTAAACCAGCTCAAAGCCCACCTTGAACGCCAGCGGGAACTGAAAAACCCCGGAGTGCAGATCGAAAAACGTAACCCGGAAAAACTTTTAGCGGCAGTCAGCCTGGAGCTGGGTGACTGTCAACGCTGCAATCTGCATACGACCCGCACCCACCTGGTTTTCGGCAAAGGCAACCCGGATGCTGATCTGATGTTTGTCGGCGAAGCCCCCGGGGCCGATGAGGATATTCAAGGCGAACCTTTTGTCGGCCGCGCCGGCCAACTCTTAGGAAAGATTATTGCAGCAATGGGAAAAACTCGGGATCAGGTCTATATTGCCAATATTCTTAAATGCCGCCCACCGGAAAACCGCAACCCAAATCCTGATGAAATTGCTATTTGCTCACCTTTTCTAATGCAACAGATAGAAGCAATTCAGCCCAAAGTTATCTGTGCATTAGGAACTTTCGCGGCGCAGACTATGCTTAAAACAGACACAACAATCGGGAGACTGCGCGGCCGCCCGCACCCTTTCAATGAAACCTGCGCCCTTATCCCAACCTATCACCCCGCCTACCTCCTGCGCAGCCCGAGCAAAAAAAAGGAAGTCTGGGAGGACATGCAGGTAATCATGAAACTTTTAAGCTGGCCGCTGCCGGCGAAAGCGTAGGCACGGGAGTTGTCTTTCTCACAAAAACTGCAATTTGATAAAACGTCACCATAAAGCTATAGCAAATGGTGTTGAACATCGCTTCGCCCTCATAAACGGGGTCA